>DATLSW010000267.1:0-17033 GCA_035533955.1 Ktedonobacteraceae bacterium
CCTGCTGCTGGCAAGCGGCATGGATTTGCTGGCAGCCGCGCAACTGGCGAACTATGCCGCCGGTATTGTCGTCGGCAAAGTCGGCACGGCCTGCGTGACCATCGATGAACTGCTCAGCGAAGCTTGACTGTTTGAGAAAAGGAATGTGCAAGCGGAATGACGTTTTCTGACGAAAACATCATTCCGCTTGCACATTCTGATGTCGTCTCACCGGACGGCTAAAATTGCCGATCTCGATAGCAGGCAGTTCGCGTTTGAGCGTCTCGATCAAGGTGCGCACGCCCAGCGCGCGACCCATAGAGTCGAGTGGGGGCAGGCGCGGCAGCAGCACTTCGGGATCGATGTTGAGATTACGCAACTGGATAAGTCGCAGGCTTGTTTCGCGCGCGAAAGCAATCAGCGCCTCGATCTCGCGCTCGCGGTCGATCAGACCGGGGAAGCAGAGAAGATTGATTGAGGTATAGACGCCAGCGTCATACGCACGTCGCAAGGATTCTTTGACATCCTCAAACGTATAACCCAGCGGGCGATAGTAGGCAGTATAGGTCTCAGGGTGGCCGGAGATGGTACTGGCGCGCATGGTGTCCAGCCCGGCGTCGTAAAGGCGCTGGAGCCAGCGCGGGTTGCTGGCATTGGTGTTGATGTTGATCACCCCGCGCCCGGTGCGCGCGCGCGTGGCTTTGATGGCCTGCTCGATGCGCCGCCATTGCAGCAGCGGCTCGCCTTCGCAGCCCTGTCCAAAACTGACAATGGCTTCCTCGGCCTGCTCCAGGTGCGGCACGGCAACGGCGACGATTTCTTCGACCGTTGGGATGAAGGTGAGGCGATCCTGCGGCGAGACCAGGTCCTCTTCTTCCTGCTTGGAGATGCAGCCGACGCAGCGCGCATTGCAGCCGGGCGACACGGCAATTGCCATTTCCCAGCGCCCAAAAAAGAGATTGCTGGCGGTGGGACACGCATAATCCAGGGCGCAGTGGGCATGTTGGGCGATAATGCGGTTCTGTGGAGAGGCTGCCTGCCTCTCGCTCACAAGGCGTTCGAGGGCGCGCCGATCAAAGGCGCGTGGATGCCATTTACGCGGATCATCAGTCTTGATCGCCGCAACATACAAGCGCCCATTGATGCCCGCGACGGCGCTGTAGCCGAAAAAGGGCAGCGGTTCAGTATCCGCGGGAAGGTCATAGGCTGGTAAAAGCGTGCGCGTGTAACCAATAGGCAAGAGCGCGGCAAGCGCCCAGCCTTTGGCCTGTGGGAGAACAGCGCGTTCACCATTGCGCTGCTGCCCAACCGCCAGCCGTCCCGGTAGCATGGAAAGCGTGGCGCCGTCCGGCAAAGGCATAAGTTCGCCGGTCTCTACTAATTGATTGCCAAAGGAAAGCGCGCGCAGGCGCGGCTCTTCGCAGACGTCTCCTTGAGCGGTGGCATATACAAGATATGGATGTGGCATAATCGTTTTCTACGTAATGTTACTTTCTGCGTGCTATTTAATGCATGGACGGCGGCGTGGCCGGAATACGCGGATTGGTGGGGCGTTCTTCAACATAGTCGTCTTCAAACATACGAGGCGTCGGATACATTGCCTGCGTTTGCATTGCGACACGCTGCTCCAACGCTCGCGCATCCTCGTAGACGAAGCTCAGCAAAATATGCTCGCCGCGCATACTTTGGCTCACCAGGCGAATACGTGGATGCTCCTCTTCCATCCAGGCATTCACGACCGCCTCGAGAGCGGACATACTATCGCCACATTCGGCGCTATCAAAGCCCTTGAACCTGTACACATTTCATTCCTTTCACCTGAACTGGCAGGTTAGACCAGCAGCATCTCACCACATATACGATCGGTTTCCTCTCGGGTCATGCGCTATTGTACCATTATAGAATAAAATTTGCTATAGGGACGAATACCTGAACACCGGAGGCGATTCCTACTCTCTTGACTTAGCAAGCCTGTTTCAACTACAATGACCGTAAAGAAGAAAAGCGTTTCATAGCCCATGCATTCGATAGCGTACCTCATAGATGATGCGTGGTAGAGTTGCGGGGTGACACAATCGTGATAACTGAAAGCGACGTTGAGCGGGTACTGGCCGAGTACGAGACCAGATTACGCGCCAGTTTACAACATGTCACAGGCGACAATACAGGGCCAGAAGAAGGCAGCGACGCCTGGCTTTTGCTCCACGCGCTGATCGGCCCAGACGAGCCATCCCTCCTCAGCCAGTTTGAGCAATCGGGACGCGTCCTGGCGGAATATGGCGGGAAGCTCGACGTGCGCCTGCAAGGATTACAGCGATATAGCGATGCCCTTATTACCGAGTTGCAAGTGATCTGCGCGGAAATCCCTGCTATGAGCGAAGAAGAACGCGCGCGCCTGCTCTGGGAAGCTACCAACAAGCTCCATCACCTGCAATCAGCCTGCGTCCAGTCGCTCATCCAGGGATATCAGAACGCGACTGACCAGCTTGCCGCCGACCGTCAGACCGTGACAAAACAATTAGAACGCCGCCTCTATGCGCTCCAACGGATTAACGCGGCCAGCAATTCGACGATGGATCTCGATCAAACACTGAACACGATCACGAAAATTATTACGGAAGAGTTACATGCTCATCTCTGTTCCATTTTCTTCTATGATGAACTGCAACGCATGCTCACGCTGCGGGCAACGAATGGGCCGCGTCCCCTCGGTGGCTTACATTTCACACTGCGCCTGGGCGAAGGATATAGCGGATGGGTAGCGGAACAAGGGCGTCCATTGCTGGTGCGAGATGCCCTCGCCGATCCGCAATTTGCCTTCGAGACGCGTATGTACAGCGCCGAGTATCACGGACTCATGTCTGTCCCGATCATATTCTTCGGCAGTACCGAACGCTTGATTGGGGTCATCAACGTTCAGACAAACGAAGCGTGCGACTTCGCCAGCCAGGAACACCAATTCGTCGAAGTGATCGCCGGCATCATCGCTATTAACGTCGAGAATGGGCGCTTATATGAGCAGACGGATGAGCAACTGCGCCGCAAAGTACATGAACTGGGAACGATTCACCGCGTCACTTCACTTATCGCCTCGACGCTCAACCTGGACGAAGTGCTGCAAACCATCGCAACGCAGGCGGTACATCTTTCCGGCGCGGAACGGTCGTGCATCTTTGAGCTAGACCACGATAACCAGCACCTGCACGTCGTTGCTCATCATGGCTTAAATACCAAAATCGCGCGCGATACCCACCTGAAAGTGGGGCAGTGCTGTGCCGGGCGAGCGGTGGAAACAGGCCAACCCAGCGTAGCAGTCGATTGTATGCATAAAGACGAGGGCTGCTTTTTTGCCAACGATCCCGCTATCTCCGCCGATATCCATTCGACGCTCTGCGTTCCCTTGCGCGCCAGACAACGAGTGCTGGGCTGCATCTGCATCTACAGCAGCCATCGCCATTTGATCTCTGATGAGCAGATGCAACTGGTCGTCACCTTCGCTAATGAAGCCGCAATCGCCATCGAGAATGCGCGCCTCTACGAGGAGACGCGGCGCGGCCTGGAATTGAAATCCATGTTGCTGCGCGAACTCCACCACCGGGTCAAAAATAATCTGGCGACGGTGGGCGGCATCCTTTCGCTACAACGCAGGCGCACCAAATCGCCAGAAGTGCGCTACACGCTGGCCGAAAGCGTCAACCGCGTGCAGGGGCTGGCCGCAACGCACGATATGCTGGCGCACGATGATCTCAGCGAGGCCAAATTGGAGGAGATCGCGCGCAAGATCGTTGGCGTAGCCAATGCCAATCTCTGCCCGCCAGAGACGCATATCAACTTTGTCGTCGAATCTCCGCCCATTGTCATTCCCTCGCGCGCCGTCACGATCCTGGCGCTTGTGCTAAATGAGATGGTCTCCAATGCCATCAAACACGGCATGAAGGGGCGTACCAAAGGCACTGTGACGATCCGTGGGTATGAAGAAAAGGACATAGTCGTGGTGCAAGTCATTGACCCTGGCACAGACCTGAAACAATGGGAACAGGGCGATGATGAAAACGGCGAAGGACTGGGGCTTTCTTTGATTAAGAATCTGATCGGCGATCTGGGTGGGCGGTTCTCACTGCTCCGTTTGGAGGAAACAGGGCAAACGGTAGCCGAGGTACGTTTCCCCCTGGTGCGTCCGCGCAGCCAGCTCGTCAGGCGAGCCATTGATGGCGCGCTCGTGCCGGGGCTGGATATTATAGCGAAAACGCCATTTTCATGAGATATCTTCTCCCCATAAAATAGAACGAGAGTAACACTATTCAATTGAGGTAGTGATATGTACCAGGCTCAACAACCCAAAAGAATCCTTATTGTAGAAGATGAGGCCGAAATCCGGCTCATCTTGATCGCCTATCTCGAATACGCGGGATTTGTGGTTCAGGCGGCCGCCCATGGGCAAGAAGCGATAGCCATGATTCCCAAATTCATGCCACATCTGGTCGTCCTTGATCTCATGATGCAACCAATGAGTGGGTGGGAAGTTCTCGCCTGGCTGCGGGCCAGGCAGATCACGCCGCTGCTGCCCGTCATTATCCTGACAGCGCTGTCAGATGTCAAAGAGCAAGTGCAGGGCTTTGAAGAGGGAGCCATCGATTACCTGGCGAAACCGACTCAGCCATCGAAGATATTAGAGCGTGTGCGCGCAATTCTCTCCCTTAGCCCTGAGCAACGCCAGGTATTCCGGCACGAGCGCATGGAACAACAACGGAGAATCTTCGAGCAACTGTACACGCCCCGGCCCGACGAGTTCAGCTATTGATTAACCTCTATACTGTTTGACCGCATTTCGAACAGAAGCGGTTGCTAACCATATTTGGAGTGGAACAGAAACGGCATATCTTCAGAGTGAAGCCGCATTTCGTGCAATAGCGCACATTCGGCTTGTTGAAATGCTGGCATTGCGGGCAAGGATACAACGGCGTCGTCGCCAGGCGGCTGATGTCGCCCGCGTTCCGTTGGCTCTGCAATTGCAAAGCGCGCGCCGCCTGCTCCAATGCTTTGCCCATATCCTCCGCGCGCTGATAGCGCTGCGCGGGATTCTTTGCCAGGGCCGTCTGAATGATCTGCGATACCAGAGGATCGATGGCGGGGTTGACGGCGCTGGCAAAGGGCGGCATCTCATAAATATGACTGTGAGCCAGCGCGTGATAGTTATCGCCAGTGAAGGGCAGACGGCCGGTCAGCGTCTCAAAGAGCATAATGCCGAGCGCGTAGATATCGGCGCGACCGTCAACGGGAGCGCCCTGGCATTGTTCCGGCGACATGTATTCAGGAGTGCCTACGCCCGCGCCTTGCCGGGTCAATCCCTGCGTCTCGGCAAGAGCTTTCGCAATGCCAAAGTCAGAAAGAATAGGGCGGCCTTTACGATCCATCAAGACATTGACCGGCTTGATATCACGGTGAACGATCTCATTATCATGAGCATAAGAGAGCGCATCAGCGAGCTGTGTAAAAATGGGCTGAGCCTCGAAAATGTCCATTGTCCGGCCCTGGGACTGCAACTGATCCAGACGCTGCTTCAATGTGCCGCCATCAACAAGCTGCATGACAATATAGAAATGCCCGTTCAGCTTCCCCGTATCAAAAACCATGACAATATTGGGATGGGAAAGTCGCGCGACCAGTAAAGCTTCGAGGTTGAAGCGTTTCACAAAATTATCGTCGGCGGCAAACCAGGGCGGCAGAATCTTGATCGCCACATCACGACCCAGGTTCTCCTGGCTGGCCTTGTATACGCGAGCCATGCCTCCCTGGCCGAGTGGAGCGAGAATCTTATAATTCCCCATTGTCGCGCCAATCAGATCGTCTTGCTGCACGCTTCTCTATGGGCGCAAAAGCCGTTTTTCCGTCACCTGTTGTTTTGCGCCCGCCTCCTCTTCACAGGGCGCAAAACGCCGCGCCCCTTTGTTTAATTTTTGGCGAATACCAGAACAGTTTGACCAAGCTGAATCTTATCACCTTCCTGAAGCGGATAGGTTTGATACTTATTCACCAACTGCCCGTTCACCTTGGTGCCGTTGGCGCTCCCTTCATCCTTGAGGGCATACACGCCATTCCCCATGTTGAGAATCTTCGCGTGTAAACGGGAGACGGCAAGGTCTTCAAGGAAAATGTCGCTTTCGCGGCTGCGCCCGATGCTCAATTCATTTTTGCGAATCTCGTAGACGCGCCCCTGATCCTTGCCCTCGGCAATACTCACTGAGCCAACTGTTCCCTGTGGCCCGCTGGGGCGAAGCATGGTGCGATCGTTGTCATTACCGCCCAGCATCGTAGCATTCTCCTGCATCATACCGGGTGCGCCCGCGGGAGTTCCGAAGCCGCCCTGCTGTTGCCAGGACGGCAAGGCAGGAGAACCGCCCAACGGGGGAGTAGTGGACGCGGGCTGCTGGAAGGGCTGCGACCACGCGCCCTGTTGAGCGGGGGCTGGCTGTTGCGCCCAGGGATCGTTGGCGGGCGCGGAGGGAGCCGGTTGCCCCCATGACGGGCCAGAGCCGCCCGCGCCAAATGGCGATGGGGACTGTGGTTGCAGTGGCGAGGATGGATTGCCGGGCGCATTCCAGGCGGGCGCGCCCGGCTGTTGGAATGGGGGAACTCCTGGCTGCGCCTGCCCCCAGTTATCCTGCCCTGCCGCTTGCGATGGAGCGACCGTAGCATCCCACGCTGGCTGCCCGCTCCCAGCGGCGGGTGATCCCGTTGCTCCCCATGCTCCCGGTTGTTGCGCTGGGGAAGCATTCCAGGGTGTGGTTGACGGCTGTGGCGCTGGAGAGGGCGCGGACGCGCCCCAGGCATTGGGGGCTGGCTGTGGCGACGAAGGCGCACCCCATGTTCCAGGCTGCGGCTGTTGCGGCTGCGCTCCCCACGTTCCCTCCGGTTGCTGCGCAGCGGGCGCACCCCAACTTGCAGGCGCGGGCTGCTGTTGCGCCGAGGGCATTCCCCACCCTCCTTGCTGTGGCTGTTGCGGCTGCGGAGCGGGCGTCGCTCCCCATGCCCCCGCTTGCTGCTGGGGAGAGGGTGCATTCCACGCCCCACCTTGCTGTTGGACCCACTGATTATCGGCGGCTCCCATCGCTCCAGCCGGATTCTGCCAGCCGCCGGGCATCCCCTGCTGGTTCATCTGCTGCTGCTGCGACCAATCCGCGGGTCCGTTGCCTGCCGCGCCCGACGCGGCATTCTTATTTTTGTTCTTCCCTGCGCTGCGAATGAGCCAGATGGCAACGCCCAGAATAATGATTGTCAAGAGAATACCACCAATTACAGCGGCCGGCACCAAGTATTGATGCATATCGTTCACCCCTCTGTTCGTTACAGCGGTCTTCCTAACCGTTCACTGATACCCACAATAAAAGATTACCCGTATCAAACAACGCCATGCGCTTCAAAACTGTCGTCACTTCAGCTCAAAACGCACCTCAACATTACCAAAACGAAGAATATCACCATCCTTCAAGGATTGTTCCTTGTGAGGTACGAGGATAACTCCATTCAAGCGCGTCTTATTCATGGCATTGAGATCCTCAACGGTATACATTCCCTGCTGATTCCTCAAGTAAGCATGTTTGCGTCCCACTGTCTTATCGTCGCCCAGGTTAATCTCAGGAGAAATACCCCGCGTTGGGTCTTGCCTGCCAACCAGCATGAGTTCTCCCTTGAGAGGAATCTGCTGCCCGCTGGCAATGACGATAATACGCGCCTGCTTCTGTGGAACCGCCATTCTCCCACCACCCTCCCCATTGAGCGGGAACCGATCATCGGGAGGGGCCACACGTTTCGGCATCCCCTGGATACACTCTTGTAGTCGATCAAGATCAACGATGAATTCTTGCGGCGTCGCGTAGCGATCCGCGGGCAGCTTTGCCATGGCCTTCTGCATGAAATAGTCGAACTCGTCGGGCAACTCCGGGCGCAAGCGGCGTAACGATGGCACAGGCTCATTCATGTGTTTGAGAACGATATCGACGGCCGTCTCCCCCTCAAAAGGCGGTCTCCCGATGAGCATCTCGAACATTACAGCCGCTACAGAATAGAGATCGGAACGAGTATCCGCCGAACGCCCACTCTCTGCCTGTTCGGGAGAAATGTAGTAGGCCGTCCCCATAAAGACGTTGGACTGCGTCAACGTGATGGTTTCGCGGCTGCGGGCCAGGCCGAAGTCAGTAATTTTGACGATGCCCTTCGTGTTAATCAAAATGTTCTGCGGTTTAATATCGCGATGAACCACCTCGTGCTTGTAGGCAACATCCAGTCCCTCAGCAATCTGGCGCGTATAATTCAATACCTGCAATGGATCCATGCGCCCCTGCTTCAGCATATAGTACTTCAGGCTCTGCCCATCAATGTAATCCATGGCGATAAAATGCGCCATTGGATCATCGCCGTAATCCACAATACGCACAATATGCAGATCGCTCAAATTCGACAAAATGCGCGCTTCGCGCTGAAAACGGGCCAGCAACTCTCCATCGTTCGTCAGTTCGACGTGCATGACTTTCACCGCGTAAATGCGGTTATCTTCCATATCACGAGCAACGTAGACGGTGGCAAAACTGCCCCGCCCGCGTTCATCGATCAACCTGTAGCGATTCTTGATGACGCGCCCGATCATGTCATCGTTCATTCGCGCCGACTCCTTGTTGACTGGCTATTCTCCTCGCGGCTATTATAACATCATTTACTGGCAGATGCCATGCGTATTCTCTGTATCTTTTCACAAGCCGTTGCCCATAGGGCTACATAAAGCCAACAACTGGTTCTCTATAAGCATACAACGGGACAGAAGGCCAAACAAGTGATGCCATAGGTAGAGAGTCCTATTGTGTCTCTTCGTATCAACATGCGGCAGGAATCTAGCTGCTCAAGAGGCTTATGTAAGCTTGCTCCCCCACGTTCGTTGGAAAAACGCGGCGGCGCAGAAGTCATTGGATTGCATCTCCTCCAACGTCCGCGCGTAAAGAACATCGAGTTCATCCTGCGTAGCAAGCTTGCAGCGCACGAGAAGCGGTTGCAGAAGCTTCAGAAAAGTCTGGAAGTTTTCTATCGTCGCGAGATGCGCCGGCATACCAGCGGAGTAATCGATGATAAACGCTTCTTGCTGCACCTGTTGGAAACCCGCCTCCTGAAGCTGGCGCTGTTGCACCGCAGCGATGCCATACTGCTCGCCAAACGGAGCAAAGCACTGCCCGGAGCGACGCATCGCTTCCGTGACGAGAAGGTTATAACGAGCCAGCGCGAGGCTGGTAGTCGTCCCAAGACTTTCTGGCTCGCTGGAGCAGAACATGCTATTGGGGCGCAAAAGCCGGAAACCCTCACGCAGCAGTTGCGGCCAGGTGGCGATAGTCATGAACCCCACCATGAAGCGAGCATTGACCAGGTCAAACGAGGCATCAGAGAATGCCAGCGGCTGGTGCGCATCCATTATCTCAAACCGTATGTTGGGGATCTCATGATCGCGGGCAATATAGCGGGCATACTCGATCATGCGCTCGCTGATATCGACGCCGACGACCTGACTGTCTGGAAAGCGGCGGGCGATCTCCAATGACCACTCCCCCGGACCGCAAGCAATATCAAGGATGCGACTTCCTGGCGCTGGTTGAACTGATGCCGGCAAGAGGCCAAGATGCTCGCTCAACATCCGCGCCTGCCGGATCAGGCGCGCCATTTCGGCGACGTTCTCCGCGTCAACCACATAGCCTGTCGTTGGTTGAGGAGTCACTGTCGGATCGTCCATTATCTCTTCCCTTCATTCCAGAAAAATCATTCTCATTTAAGAATTAGCAGAACTATGCTCAGCGACACTATAGCAGAAACGGGCTTTGATTGTAAAGCAATCGTCTTCATTCGGGAGTCCGTCAGATGGTGGCAAGCGGCCAGAGGCCCTGGCCGCTTGCCACCATCTGACTATATACTACGAATATATTGATCACTGATCTGGAGGAAGTACCATGTCAACTATACGCGGCGTTCTGCTCGACATCGACGGCGTCTTGCACGTCAGTATGCAGCCTATTGCCGGGGCAGCGGCAACGCTGGCCTGGCTGGAACAGCGCGGCTATCCTACTTGCTTCGTCACCAATACGACGACGTTGGCGCGCGCTACGCTGGCGCGGCGACTGCAAGACAGCGGCTTGCCCATCAGCGAGGACCGTCTCATCACAGCGCCAGTGGCGACAGCACAGTATATTCGCCAGCATTTCCCAGGCCAGCGCTGCTGGGTGCTGACGAAGGGCGATACGGCGGCGGATTTCTACGATATCGAGCTGGTCTCGGACAACGCCGACGTGGTCGTCATCGGCGGCGCGGAAGAACTGCTCACTTACGAGGCAATGAACCATGCTTTCCGCATGCTGATGAACGGAGCCGCGCTGCTGGCAATGCATGTCAACCTGTACTGGAAAGCCAGCGACGGGCTGCGCCTCGACAGCGGGCCATACGTGCGCGCGCTGGAGATCGCGAGCGGCAAAATCGCGACAGTGCTGGGCAAGCCAGACGCGGCCTTCTTCGCGCAGGCATTACAGGTAATAGGCGTCGCGGCGCGGGAAGCCGTCATGGTCGGGGACGATATCGAGCATGATGTCGGCGCGGCGCAGCGAGCCGGGCTGCACGGTATACTGGTCCGCACCGGCAAATATCAGGCGAACTCACCTCTACTGACACAGATTCATCCCGACGCGATCTTGCCATCGATAGCGGATCTGCCAGAGTGGTTGGAGGCGTCCAGGGAGTGATCAGTCGGGTCCAGGGGCGCGATAAATCGGCCCCTACGCGCTAGTAATCCCGAAACATCTCGCTGATGCTCTCGCGGTTATGGATACGCTTGATCGCTTCACCGAAAAGCGACGCCACAGAAACAACCTCGATCTTCTCGGAGAAGGCGACAGGCTGATTTTCTACGGTATCGGTGAAGATCAGTTGCTTGATCGGGCTGCGATCGATGCGCTCGACGGAGCCAGGAACGAGAACGCCGTGCGTCACGACGGCATAGACTTCCTTCGCGCCATGTTCCAGCAATTTCACGGAGACGTCGGTGAGCGTACCGCCGGTGGTGATGAAATCATCAACGACGACAGCAGTTTTGCCTTTGACCTCGCCGATGATATGCAGAATCGTGGCATGTTCGTCGTGGGCCACGCGCTCTTTGTCGGCAATGGCGATATTGACGCCGAGGGCCGAGGCGTATTTACGAGCCTGCTTGGCGAAACCGACATCAGGCGAGACGATGATCATATCTTGCAGGTGTTTGGCGCGAATGCATTCAACCAGAACTGGTAGGGCATACAGATTATCCACCGGTCGGTGAAAAAATCCCTGGATTTGCGGGGCGTGCAGGTCCATCGTCACCACGCGATCCGCGCCAGCAACCTCGATGGCATCAGCGCAGACGCGGGCGCGAATAGAGACGCGCGGCTCGTCCTTCTTGTCTCCTTTCGCGTAGCTGAAGTAGGGGATCAGGACAGTGACGCTTTCCGTTCCCGCCCGTTTGAAGGCATCGATCCAGAACAGCAACTCCATAAAATTATCGTTGGTCGGGAAAATGGTCGATTGTACCAGGTAAACGCGGCGTCCGCGCACATTCTCCAGTATGCGCACGAAGGTATTGCCGTCCAGGAAGCGCAGCGTTTCGTTTTTCCCCTGCTCGAGCTGTAAGTAATCACAAATGTTTGCCGTCAAACGACGACTGCCGCTGCCTGTAAAAACCAGGATGTCCTTGTAACTCATTATGCCTGTTCCTCTTCGTAACGCCCGCCCAGATACTTCGTCAGGAAACGTTCCGCCACCGCGTAGAATTTCAGACGATTCTCCGGCCTGGCGAAACCGTGGCCCTCGTCAGGAAAGAGCATATATTCGTAGTCGATGCCCTTGCTCTGCATCGCAGCGACGATCTGCTCGGCCTCGGCCTGCTTGACGCGCGGATCGTTGGCTCCTTGCGCAATAAGCATGGGGATTTTGATCTGATCGACCTTGAAAAGCGGCGAGCGCGACTGCAAAAACTCCGGTTCCGTATCAGGGTTGCCAACCCGGCGATGGAATGTTCCAATGAGCGGCGCCCAATACGGCGGGATCGTTTTGATCAGCGTGACGAGATTGCTTGGCCCTACAATATCGACAGCGCAGCAGAAGACATCGGGCGTGAAAGTCGCGCCGACGAGCGCCGCGTAGCCGCCATACGAGCCGCCATAGATGGCAACGCGCTGCGCGTCGGCGATGCCGCGTTCGATAGCCCAACCTACGCCATCGATCAGGTCGTCATGCATCTTACCGGCCCATTCGCGGTCGCCCGCGTTGAGGAACTGCTTGCCATAACCGGTTGAGCCGCGATAGTTGACTTGCAAGCAGGCATACCCGCGATTAGCGAACCATTGCGCTTCAGGAGCATAGCCCCAACTGTCGCGCGCCCAGGGGCCGCCGTGTACATCCAGCACAAGCGGCAGATTGCGCGCATCTTTCCCCGGCGGCAACGTGAGGTAGCCATGCACAACCAGGCCGTCCCTGGCGGTAAACGAGATTGGCTCGATGGTCGCCAACGTGTAGTCATTGAGGGCAGGCTGGTTATCAAAGAGGAAGGTCGCCTGCCGCGTCGTCCTATCATAGGCATAAAACGGCACAGGGCCGTTATCGAGCGTGAAGGCGACAATCCAGGCGCTATCGGCATCGTCGCGGCTGGTAACGCCAAAATCGCCGCGGTGCAACCGGCTGAGGGCCGCGAAGTCGGCGCTGATCGTCTCGTCCAACACGATCCATTCGGTGCGGTCTCTCGTAAACGCGACGGCCTGCATCGCGTAGGTATCGGGGTGTACCAGCACGTCGCTGACATCATACTGCGGATCTTCGGCAATCACAGTAAGCGCGCCCGTGGCAAGCTCTAGCTTGACGAGGCGGCCAGCATTAGCATCACGCGCGTCCACCATGTACAGCGCCTGCCCATCCCTGGAGAAGGTGACAGGAAAACTGTTGTCGGCATCGTCAGGATTCCATGCGAGAATAGTGCGCCACTCCGCGTCGGCGCTGTCGCGCAGCAGCAGCTCTCTACCCGCGTCGGGCATCATGGCAAGCGCTGCGCGCACCGCGAGCCTGGCATCGGCATACCACGCCACCACGTTGCCAGGATTTTTCGCGACCAGGCGCAGGTCGCCGCTCGGTAGATGCAGATGATAGACATCATGCAACTGCGGATTCTCTTTATTGAGGGCGATCAGCAGTTCGTCGGGGAAATGCTTATCCGTATGGACGACCTGGGCCTGCACATCATCAAACGGCGTCAGGTCGCGCGTTTCCCGCGTTTCCAGGTTGGTGGCATAGAGCCGCCAGTTTTCATTGCCCCCCACATCTTGAATATACAGGATGTGCCTGTTATCCTGCGCCCAGAAATAGAAGCGGATGCCTCGCACAGTATCATTGGTGACAGGCTGGTAGTCTTCCTGGCCGACCGTACCAACCCAGACGTTGAGGACATTATTGACGGGCGCGAGGTAGGCCATTCTCTTCCCATCGGGCGAGATGCGCGGGCTGGTTTTGACGGGATTCCCGAATAAGATGGTACGCGGAATCAGCGGAATAACAGTATCGGACATGCATTGCTCCTTTAGATACGTCAACTATTACTGTCAAGAAACGTTTGATCAAAGGCTTCTTACAGAGTAACATGCTCTCATGATGATTTTCTGACGTTATCAGTGATCCTATGTTAATATTGCGAACACTGCTCTGTCAAATGGCACATTGCAATGGCAAGCAGAGGCAGAGGCGATGGTGACATTATCGGACTTTGAGCGAGCTCGCGCACGTCTTCTGAGTCAACCAGAGGTGATGGTGACCATGCTGGCGGAGCTTGCGACTTCGATGTCGTAGCACGGGGCAGGCGCTTCGTAGCCAGGGCTTTGCAGCCGCACGTCGTTGCCCACATCGCTGAAGGTTTGATCGTCGAAGACGAAGAAGGAGGCCCAGCCTTTGAGGTGGACTCGGGCAGCGATGCCTGTAGGGCGGCGAATGGTAATATGTGATGCTCCCCCGCTGATCCGTATGGGAACCACGCCGGAGGGCGCGGGCAGCTCCAGGCAGATCATGCTGAGTCCCCCCTTGACCTCCAGCCCGGCGAGATCGAGACTGCCCAGTTCGGCGGTGATCTCCGCTGCACCGCCCTGGATCACGATCCGCCACGGGATGGCGACGCTCAGCGTGACCTCCGCTACGCGCTTCTCCCCGCTCAGACCCAACAGACGTCGTGGATAGCGGAGGGTGACCACCCCATCTTTGGCCTTCACGTCCGGTACGGGTCCCTCGAAGCGGGCCTGGTAGAGTTCGGCCATTCCTTTGTCCGCGCGCAAGGTCAGTCGGGAGATCCCGGAGGAGACGACGAGCCGACCGCTCTCCAGATCTCCCAACGGTGCAGAGTAGATCCCCTCCTTGCCGGATGGCGCCTCTCGCAAACGGACCAGTTCCTGCCTGGAGATCGCGTTGCTGCGTTTGAGAAACTCCAGGAGGAAGGCGAGCTGCTCATCGTTGTAGTGCGACGCCATTTCATCCCACGCCTTCCCAATGGAAGCGAAAATTGGGCCGATTTCGTGCATTTCGCCCTTGCCTGGGGCGAGCCGGACGATGACCCTGCGGCCGTCGTTGGAGTCGCGCTCCCGGCGCACGGTCCCGGCCTCCTCCAACCGATTGAGCATCCCGGTGATCGCCCCTGTTGTAAGCCCCGTGAGATCGGCGAGCTGACCAGCGGTCGTTGGGCCTGTGCTATCCAGGCTATCAATGACCTGCATGTCCGTGACGGTCATCCCGATCCGAGCCGCCGCAGCCCGGAAGAAGGACGCGCCGAGTCCATTAAACTGCCGAAGCTCCCGCGCAAGCTCTCCGAGAACCTCCGCGCGTTTTTCCTGAGAACCACTTGACAATCTCTGTCCCTCCGTGTATGATATTTTATAACTTAGTATCTAAGATAATTTTTTGTTACTTAACTTGGTGTGTCAGTGAATTTTTTGTTACTTCACTTAACAGCTCAGTGAAATACATTATAGCATAGAAAGGTGTCATGTGTCATGATGATGATTGAAACACGGGGATTGTGCAAATCGTTCGGCAACCATGTGGTACTCGACTCCATCGACCTGGATGTGGCTGAGGGGACGATCTTCGCGCTGCTCGGCCCCAATGGCGCAGGCAAGACCACGATGGTTCAGATCCTGTCCACGCTCATCAGTGCCGATGGTGGCAAGGTGCGCGTTGCCGGCCACGACCTGACCCGGGAGCCTGCTGCGGTCCGCGCTGAGATCGGCGTCACCGGCCAATTCTCGGCGTTGGACAACCTGCTTACCGGCGAAGAGAACCTGCTCCTGATGGCAGATCTGCACCACCTGAGCCGATCTGAAGGCCGGCAGCGCGCGGCTGAGTTGCTCGAACGCTTCGATCTGGTTGACGCGGCCAGAAAGTTGCCCGCTATCTACTCCGGGGGCATGCGGCGTCGGCTCGACCTCGCGATGACCCTGGTTGGCAACCCTCGCATCATCTTCCTCGACGAGCCAACTACCGGCCTCGACCCGCGCAGCCGCCACACGATGTGGCAGATCATCCGCGATCTCGTAGCCAGAGGCGTCACGATCTTGCTCACCACGCAGTACCTGGACGAGGCGGACGAGCTTGCCGACCGGATCGCGGTTCTCGATCAGGGGAAGCTGGTTGCCCAGGGTACCCCCGACGAACTCAAACGTCTCATCCCCGGCGGCCACATCCGCCTGCAGTTCGCCGACGCGAGCGGGTTCGAATCGGTTGCCCGCACTCTGGGCGAGGGGGCGCGCAACGACAATGAGCTCACGCTACAGGTCCCGACCGACGGCAGCGTCCGATCAATCAAAGCCCTGCTTGACCGGCTCGACGATCAATCGATTGTTGTCAATGAATTCTCGATTCATACTCCCGATCTCGATGACGTTTTCTTCGCCCTCACCGACCACACTGACACACAGAAAGGCACTGTACGATGAGTAATCTTTCCTTTACTCTACGCGATTCGGCGACGATGCTGCGGCGCGATGTCCGGCACTCGCTGCGCCGCCTCTCGATGACGCTAAGTGGCCTGCTGACGCCAATCGTCACGCTGGTGCTGTTCGTCTACGTGTTCGGCGGGACGTTGGGCGCTGGCCTTGGCGGCGTGGCGCATGGCGATGCCTACATCAACTACGTCGCGCCCGCGATTATCCTCATGACTGTGGGCAGCGGCTGTGCGACGACCGCGATAAACCTCTGCATGGACATGAGCGAAGGTATCATTGCCCGCTTCCGCACCATGGCGATCTCCCGCGCTTCGGTGCTGACCGGGCAGGTTCTTGGAAGCCTGATCCGGACGATGATCAGCGTCAGCCTCGTCATTGGGGTCGCGCTGCTCATGGGCTTCCGGCCCACCGCGAATCCTGTCGCCTGGATCGCGGCGCTCGGCGTCATCGCGCTGTTCACCTTCGCACTCACATGGATGGGGGTGGTGTTCGGCCTGGTGGGCAAAACGCCCGCGGGAGCCAATAGCCTCTCCCTCATCTTTCAACTGCTGCTGCCACTCACCAGCAGTGCGTTTGTCCGCCCGGACTCAATGCCAGCCGGGATACGCTGGTTCGCCGAGTACCAGCCCTTCACGCCTGTCATCGACACGCTGCGGGGGCTGCTGCTGGGGACTCAGATCGGCAACAGCGCGATCCTCGCCGTCGCCTGGTGCGTTGGCCTCGCCCTGGTCGGGTACCTCTGGGCGCGCGCAATATACAATCGCAATATCGTACGATAGGCAAGAGGCTCGCGCCATATTGCGTCCAAAACCGCATAGAACCCTCTTGAATGCTATTGTCAGGGAGTGAGCCAATGTGGCAAGCCTCCCAGGTTGCCCTGGCTCGCTTCCTGTGCTATGATAAGCCTCACATAACACCCGGCAACTATAGAATGGAGAGCGAGGGAGCGCAGAGCCAATCACCGAGAATACCCTGTTTTACGGCGACAATTTCGGCATTCTCCGCGCGTATATCCCCGACAACAAAATA
>DATLSW010000268.1:0-7396 GCA_035533955.1 Ktedonobacteraceae bacterium
TGTTTGAGAACCCACGCGCCTTAAAACACGCGCAGAAGAAACTCCGTCGTTTAGAGCGGCAAAAGTCCCGCCGCAAGAAAGGCAGCAAGCACCGCGCAAAGACACGGCAAGCCATAGCAAAACAACACGCTTGTCTTGCGAACATCCGCCGCGATGCCGCCCACAAACTGACATCCTATCTCTGCAAAAACCACGCTCTGATAGCGATTGAAGATTTGCACGTGGCGGGTCTGCTCAAAAACCATTGCCTGGCACAGGCCGTAGCCGATAGCAATTTTGGCGAGATACGGCGGCAATTGGAGTACAAAGCAGCGTGGCACGGTGTCCAGATTGTCACGATAGACCGCTTCTATCCCTCATCGAAAACGTGTTCAGCCTGTGGCTACGTCAAGCCTGAATTGGGTCTGGGTGAGCGCACCTTCATCTGTGAGGAATGCGGAACGGTACTGGATCGTGACCTGAACGCGGCTATCAATCTGAGGAAAGAAGCAGTATGTACCGCCAGTTCGGTGGGAACTTACGCCTGTGGAGCGGGCGGCTCTGGCTCTCTGGCAACAGAGAGTGAAACTGCCCGTGTTGAAGCAGGAACCAACCCGCATTTGGGCCTGTCCTAAATGTCTAAGTATTGGAGAACGGTAGTATTATGCGTATTCGCCATTTTCGCCCGGTTGATTTACCGGAGTTGCTGGAGATAGAGGAGCGTGCCGCTGCCGCTGACGGTCGGCGCGTCTATGACCTTGCCGCGTGGTTCAGCGAACAGGAAGATGAGTCCATGTACAACGTTCTGGTCATCACTGATGACGACGATGATATCGAACCCTGGGGGCAATCTGGCACGCGCGTCGAGGCCGAAGGTGAGATTGCTGGCTATACAATTCTCCAGGTGCGTGTGGATGAGCGCGCCTATCATTTCTACTGTCGTGGAGCAGTGCGCCCGCATCTGCGACGCCAGGGCGCGGGCCGCGGCTTACTGGTCTCCGCGCTCAATCGCGCTCGCTTCTGGGCCGCCGACTATGAAGCCGAGGCCGAGCAAGAGGAGCGCGCGCTCTATTTTGAGGCGCTGCTGCCAGAGCGCGACCCAGGATCGCGCGGTTTAGCAGTCTTGCTAGAGTTGGCTGAGACGGATGAAGTGACGGACACAGGGCTACGTATGTACCTGCGTTCCCTCTGATCACACTTTGCGGTACGCGGTTTTGACCGTGTAGGTATTGTCAGACAACTGCTCGACAACGTAGTCGCTGAATAGGATGGGATCGACCAGATACAGGCAGAGGAAAACGCGCACCGCGAGGGCGCGTATCTCGACTTCTGCGTGCGCGTCGGCGCGCATCTCAATCACATGCCGCCAGGCGCGAGCATTGGCCGTGACGACGATGGGTGCTTCGGTCTCGTTCGGCAACGCCGAGCGAGCGGTTTGTTGTACTTTCTTGCGCAGATCGGTGCGAGCATCGGCGCTGAGAATGCTGACGCCTTCGCGCTGTAATGCGAGCAAACGTTGGGTGAGAGCGGCGTATTCGGCGGCTGCTCGTTCAACGCGGCTCAGAAATTGCGTATGAAGCTCCTCGTCCTGCTGGTACTCAGGCCGCTCGACAAAGCGCAGCATCTTGCCGGTGACAAACCGCTGACTCAGTTGGGAGTAACTGAATCCAGCTCTGTGGCGCACCAACTCATGCGTCAGGCTGCGCGAGACGCCGTAGAGCAAGAGACTAAAGTTGGCATGTTCCAATACAGAGCCATGCCCGGACGATTTGAGATTATCGAAGTAGCGTTCAGCCTGTTCGTTAAATGTGCGCTTCGGACCAAAACTCATGTAACAAACTTGCCCCGCAATTTTGCACAGTTGCGCTCCATCCGGGAGAGAAGTTGGATCGTCCACGTATTCTGGAAAGCGGAGGGGAGAATCGAAGCCTTCCAGAAAACCGGATAACCCATCAACCCGCGTCTGCGGACGTCCCAGCAAAACGACTCCAGGCCCGATCAGGTACGGAACGCCGCCGGGAGTGTGTTGTACTGGGGAATGAAGTGCAGGGAAACCTGAGTTTTCCCGCCCACCTAGCTCGTGAAAGAGCTCCTTAATATCCAGGTCATTCTCCTTGCTATGCGCTGCACCGGGGTTATGCAGCGATCGCAACAGGTTATGCGTTTCAGGCAGCTAATTCACTAGCTGACCGTGTTGATCTGATGGGCTGCTTCCATCAGAGTATCCAGCGTGGAACGGCGGATACGGTATGCCTGGCGCGCCCCTCGGTGAGGAAGGGTGATGGCTTCCAGGATGCCGGTCTTGATCCAGCGCCGAACGGTCGTATCATCTACCCGCAATCTTTTAGCTACTTCACGTACTGTAAGCAAATCTGATTCTTCGTGTGCCACGGGGCCCTCTTTCTGGTCTTATACTAAAGTGACGTTCAATGGAGTTTCTCTGCGAGCATAGCCGGGCTGCATAGAAACATCCTATTTGACTATAACGACGAATATCCTGTTTTTTGGTAACTTGTTCGTAGATTCTTTGTTGCATGTTCGTGAAAGTTGTATTCCGTTGCTTCCTGGTATTCGCCGATGAAGCTTTTTTGGGATGGAACAGGTCGCCATTACAGGAAATTCGTCGGTTAGCCGCCAATCATGGACATGCTGCGGTTTGCCCGTTTGAAGCGTTTGTCGCCGATGTAATGCTTGAGTTCTTTGTGCCAGACGGCCTGGCGAATTGTCGCAGCCAGGTCATCATCGGAAGCGTCGGAGCGAATGACTGCGCGGAGATCGGTCTCCTCGGTGGCGAAAAGGCAGGTGCGGAGTTGCCCGTCTGCCGTGATGCGGATGCGATCGCAGGACGCGCAGAAAGGCTCGCTGACGGGATTGATGAAACCAACCTCGCCGACGCCGTCACTGAACGTGTAACGGCGTGCCGTTTCTGATGGATCGCCGGTGGTAATAGGAACGAGCGGGCCATAGGCTGCTTCAATAAGAGCTTTGAGTTCCCCGCCCGTCAAGATATCTTCTTTGCGCCAGATCTGGTCGGCATCCAGGGGCATAAATTCGATCCAGCGCACGACGTAAGCTTTGCGCCGCGCCAGTTTGACAAAATCAAGAACTTCCTCTTCGCTGAAATCGCGCATGGCGACGGCATTGACCTTGATGGGATGAATGGAGGGGTATTTTTCCAGTTCTTCCAGCCCCTCCAGGACGCGCTGTAATTGATCGCGGCGCGTCAATTGCGCGAACTTTTCGCGCAGCAGTGAATCCATGCTCACATTGATGCGTGTCAGCCCGGCTTCCGCCAGGGGAGCCGCCTGTTGCTTCAACAACACGCCATTGGTGGTCAGGCTCAGACTGCGCAATCCCTCGATCTGGCGCAGTTGGTGTACCAGTTCCGGCACGTCGCGGCGCACGAGCGGCTCTCCGCCCGTCAGCCGGATCTGCTCGATGCCAATACTCACGGCCACGCGCGCGATGCGCGTGATCTCTTCATAGCTCAGTATCTCGGCTTTTTTCAGCCAGGGCAAACCCTCTGCTGGCATACAGTAGGTGCAGCGAAATTGGCATTTATCGGTTATCGAGATACGCATACTCTTGATGCGCCGTCCATAGCTATCTACGAGTGATTCCATTGGTTTGCCTCTTTGTACGGAATGAGAAAAATAATCTTCCTGTGCAACTAACTATAGCACAACTTCGCCAAATTTACCATGTCTTTTCTATAGCCTTTTTGGTCGTAATGCTTGTCTATCCCGCACACCATTGCTATAATGCCTGATAAAGAAATCACTGGCAATTGCTACAAACTTTCTTTGAGAAGAGAAAGGTTGGCATCCTGGCTCAGAATACAGGAAAACAACAATGTTAAGCATCGGCGTGGACGAGCAACAAGGAATCTGGAAAACATGCTTGTTGGAAGATAGTCTGGTATTGGAATTATCTTCCTTTGAGAATACGGCCTCCGTTCTGGCCTACCTGGAACAGACCTGTGCAACCTATCCAGAGCCGATCATGATGATATCCCTGGACAAGGGTCACTGGAATGCCGAATTACTTGATAGATTTCTTATAGCCATCGACTCCATGAATCTCAATAGCTACACCGTACCGCTGCTGCGCTCTTTGCCCAGCCTGCCCTCGTATCGCCGACTCATCCGTGATAACCTGGGAGAGGCGCATGTTCTTTGCAATGTGATGACATTATTATATCGCATGAGGCAGCGCGAGGCCACCTGGCAGGAGATGCGTTTTCTTTTCCTCGAAACGCATGGACTCGCCAGCAACGTGGCGGTGATTGAGGATGGGTATATTGTCAATGGCGTGACGTCAATACTGCTTGATATTCGCGGGCAGCAAAAGCAAGATTCACACGACGCGGATAGAGATAGTGAAGACGAAGCGTTCTTGGAACAGTTAGCGCAAACCCTGGCTGGATTGCTGGCTGTGCATCATATTGAAGATATCGTCATCATCGGCGCTCGTACTTCTGAGGTGATCGCTCACTTTGATGGTTTCTACCAGTTTTACTTGTTTCCCCAGGACGCTCAAGAGCAAGCAGGGTATGAAGCAGCCATTGGAGCGGCTCTCCTCGCGGAAGGCTTTTACGCGCCCGGCATTGCTGCCCAGGTGGTGGAGCGGTTACAGGTCGCGTTTGTACAAAGTCCTACTTTTTCCTGATGCGCAGCCACTCGACCAGAGCAGAATCCCGCGCTTCTCCTATGGTGTGCGTACTGTTTCGTTACGTGGTGCAGCGGTAGCCCCGCTATGTTGGGTTTGCGCGCGCTGGGCCGCTGCTTCCTTCACCAGCGTTACTATGTCTGCGGCAGTATCGGTAATGCCTTCACCAAAAAAGGCGTTGATCTCGGCTCCAAGCAGGAGAATGATGGCAAAGTAGTAGAAGAAAATGAGCAGTATAATGACCGTGCTGATCGAAGCCGCGTAGCCGGTAAGAAAATGCGCGACGTAGAGCGGAAAGAGTATCAGGAACAGTTCCAGGAAGATTGCCGCCGCCACGGAGCCGCGCCAGCTATGTTTCAAACTAATGCGCTGATTTGGCACGACCAGATAGATCGCCTGGAACAAGAGATACGACGAGATTATGCCGCCCAGGATACCGCCTATGGATACTAGCACCGTCGTTCCGGGAATATTTCCTAAAACCGATTTGAAGATGGTTACGGCAAAGGTAGGCAGTGTGGCGGTGGCAACCATGATGGGGATCAGGATGATGAAAAGCAAAAGCATGCCGAATGCCATGAGGTTTTGCCGGATGAACGCTCGCTGGCGCGCGCGGTAGATGATGCCGAAGCAGCCCTCGATGAGGGTAAAGAGCCGAGAACCGTTGTACAACGCCAGCACGATGGCGACGATTGCCAGGATCGTGGATTGGAGAGCCAGTTGGTGCTGCTGTTTTGCCAGGGTTCCTTGCAAAGTTGTCGAAATAAAGCTGGGCAGGTTATGAGAGAGAGTGTGCGTAAGCTGGATAAACGTTGCGGGGTTAAGCGTGCCGACGACAAGCCCCAGGATTGCCAGCAGAGCCAGCGCAATCGGGAAGATGGACATCAGCAGGCTATAGGCCAGAGCGGCTGCCAGATTGAATGACCAGTCATTGGAGAATTTCGTCCAGAACGCTACGAATGGCTTGACCTTTGTGGTGGCCTTTCCCGCCGCCTGTGTTGCTTCTGTAGCTAAAGTACCATCTTGCTTTTTTGTAGCGGTCGGGTCTTGCGGTTGTGCGGGCATATCTTTCCTCCTCGTCATAATTCCAGCTATCAGACAAAGCTTTTCATAACATGCTCACCGATAACTCTGAGCAAGGCTTTACTTTGCTTCTACAGATACGCGCGAGGTGGAGAAAAAGATACAGCAACGTCAGGCTATAGAGGTGCAATCATTGCGCCCTTATATCCAGTTATCAGTCCGTGGTGATGGTCCCATTAGTATTCGTCTGGGTGGAAACTCCCGGCAGGGCTGTAGTAGCTGGGCCTTGTACCACGCGCCCGTTATGGGCCGGATCGAAGATGGAGCCATGTAGCGGGCAAACCAGCATATGGGTTTGCACGTTGTAGTTCACCGGTACGCCCTGGTGCGTGCAGGCTCGCTCATAAGCGACAAAGGTGCCATTGGGCAGGCGTATGAGCAGGCTGGCCTGTCCATCGCGCGGGTTGGTAAAGGACAGCGCCGTGTTGCGTGCCTGGCTCGTATGACCGATGACGCTTTTTCCTTTGCTTGTAGACGACGGCATCTGCACCATGCCCTTGTTGGCTAAGCGCGCCAGATTTGTATGCTCGAAGCCCACAATGCCCAGTCCAATAGCGATGCCTGCCCCTGTCAGCCCGAATGCCAGGGCGCGCCTGCGACTGACGCGGCGCGAGCGCCTGGAATAGAGGCGGCGCGAAGAGCTGCTCGTGTCCTGCCAGAGCGTGGATAGGGGGCCAGAGGCTTCAAATAAGTGGTCCTCTGCGCGTAAGCTTGCGGCAGACGAAGCTGAATGCATTACTGGCGCTTCCTGGACCACCGGGCAGTTGTTGCACATAGGAAAGCCATCCACCTGTCTCGTGGGCGGAACGCCGGGAGACAGGTATAGTTTGCCACTGTGGGCCAGGTTCTCTTGTATCGCTTGCCGGACGGCGGCGAGAAAGTCACGGGCGTGTTGAAAACGCTGCTTTGGATCGTAGGCCAGCGTCTGCTGGAGAACGCGATCCAGTGCTGGCGGCACGTCGCTATAGCGTTCATGAAGCGTTGGCGGGAGGCTGCTTCTTTGCGACAGCGCCGTGAGCGAGAGATCGCCGGAGAAGAGTGGACGCGCGCTGAGCATCTCGAAGAGGATTGTACCCAGGGCATATACGTCGGAGCGCACATCTCCTCTCTGCCCTTCCAGGCATTCCGGGGCAAGATATCTGGGAGGAGTGAGCAAGGTATCCGCGATGGTGTACAGGTAGGCATAGGGTCTATCATCTTCGACGATGCCGCGCTTTTCCAGCAGGTTCATGAAGCCCAGTCCCGCTAATTGTACTCGTTGATCTTCGTGGACAAAAATATAGGCGGGGTTGAGCGCGCGGTGGACGACTCCCTGTTGATGCGCGTATTCCAGACCATTGACGATTTGCTCCAGAATGGGCAGGGCAAGAGCGGGCGCGCATCTCCCCTGTTGTTGCAGCAGTACCGCGGCCGATCGTTGGGAGAAAGCCGGTGTGACCAGGTAAGGAAAGCCGCCGCGCTCGCCATAGACGTAGATTGGTAAAAGATGAGGATGGCGCATGGCCTGGAGCTTTGCTGCTTCGTGCATAAAGCGTGTGAGAAACTGCTGGTGTACTCGCGCCGATAAGGCGCTGGGAGGGAAGAATATGGTAAGTTGGACAGGCAT
This sequence comes from Ktedonobacteraceae bacterium, assembly GCA_035533955.1. GTDB lineage: Bacteria > Chloroflexota > Ktedonobacteria > Ktedonobacterales > Ktedonobacteraceae > CADDZH01. The sequence goes on from DATLSW010000268.1 coordinate 7,337, forward strand.
ATGATTGAGCAACTGCTGCGCGCGATATACGGCGCTCATGCGATCCTGGTAGAGCAGAGC
>DATLSW010000269.1:0-21481 GCA_035533955.1 Ktedonobacteraceae bacterium
GTTAGACCTGTTGGCGCAGTTGAGCGAACTTTTCTCAAAACTGCACCACAGGTATCTACTGTGCGGCAAACTGGCTCGTTCCTTAACGCCGGGCCTTTTCAGGGAGATGGATGCGTTTCTTGTGCCAACTGATGCATGTGAAACTCATGGACGCCCCTTTTCAGGGTGTGAAGTGCGATGGTGGCGCATTGCGGGCGCAGCATCGCCACTTCACGACCAAGTTGCTCGATGAGGTCTTCATCCCTCATCTGCTCAAGCTCCTCCACCGTCATCTCCGGCACAAGACCGGTCACATACGAGGTAGAAGCGCGGCACAATGTACATCCCCCGACTCCTTCCCACGTTACTCCATCCAGCTTGCCATCCGGGTCAAAGCGGACATGCAGCGTCAGAACTCCCTCACAGCCAGGGTTGCCGGTGGTAAAACTCACATCTTCCTGTTCGAGCGGCCCGTAGTTGCGCGGGTGCTCATAGTGATCGACTAAGAACGCGATAGCTTGTTGACGATCCATCGTCCTGCTCCTGTGCAAGCGTGTGTGGGTCAGGAAGCCGTGAGCCTCCAGCCAGCCGTCCTACGGTTTCTCGATGGGAGCGCGTACCACGTTGCCCCACTCGGTCCACGACCCATCATAGTTGCGGACCCGCGGGTAGCCGAGCAGGTAGGTCAGCACAAACCAGGTGTGCGCCGAACGCTCGCCGATGCGGCAATAGGTCACCACATCCCTGTCAGGGGTGATGTCCTTGCCTGCGTAGATGTGGCGTAGCTCCTCAGCCGACTTGAAGGTGCCATCTACATTGGCCGCTGTCGCCCAGGGAATGCTTTGGGCCGTGGGAATGTGACCACCACGCTGAGCGCCCTCTTGCGGGTAGTTCACCATGTGAAGCAATTCCCCCGTATACTCCTGAGGCGAACGCACATCAATCAGGCGACGATGGGGATCCGTAAGCCCAGCCAGGACATCGTCACGGAAGGCACGAATGCGCTCATTGGGCGGTGGTGCATGGTAGGTCGTGGGTTCGACGTGTAGCACGTCTTGCGTCACGGGGCGGTGTTCAGCCTCCCACTTCTGGCGTCCCCCGTTCATGATCTTCATCGACGGATGCCCATACATGGCGAAAAGCCAGAAGGAATAGCATGCATACCAGTTGTTTTTATCGCCATACAGCACGATGGTCGTAGCTGGGCTGATGCCCCAGCGACTCATGAGTTGTTCAAAGCCCTGCTGATCGAGGAAGTCGCGCATCACCGGATTCTGGACATCGACGTGCCAGTCGAGTTTAACCGCACCAGGCAGATGACCGATTTCATAGAGCAGCACATCCTCATCCGCCTCGATCAGGCGGAGCGTCGGATCGGTGAGGTGTTCGGCGACCCAACTGGTCTCGACCAACACCTCTGGATGAACATAACTAGATATCTCTGTTCCACCCATGTGGAATATCCTCCCTTCAATACTTGAGAGTAAGATTCAATCAGGGTCTATCCAGGCGTGCAACAGTAGCGATTGGCCTTATACCGTGTTCACCTCCTCATTTCCGTCTTGCCATGCAGGACACGCTCGTTCTCTCAGGAGAGAGGAACGTTGAGAGGAAAACGAAAACATGCGCTGATGAGAGAAACCCCATCTGCAATATATATACCATACAAACGACAAGAAATACAACAGCCCTGAGCGTTCTCAGGCGGCGCATCTCCTTCCGTTCAGTTTGCACCTTGCGATGTGCTGACCCCCTGAACAACACTTTGCGCTTGCATTGTGCTATAGTGTCAGATGAGGAACACTGCGTGCGTTCTAGCGAGACAAAGATGTGTTGCGTTACCGCGCAGTTCAGTAAGTGAAAGGAGCGACAGTTCCATGCTGAATGAAGTTCATAGTGATCAGGGTAGCGAGGATGTTGTGGAAGTATCTCTCACCGGCCAAATGCTCCTTGAGCATCCTCTATTGAACAAGGGCAGCATGTTTCCAGAAGATGAGCGGCGCGCATTGCACCTTCTGGGGTTGCTCCCGTATCATGTATCGTCGTTTGATGTGCAGCTCCAGCGAACGTATGAAAGCTTTCGTCGCAAAGACGACGATCTGGAACGCTATATTTTTCTCGCCTCGCTGCAAGACCGCAACGAAGTGCTTTTCTATGGTTTGCTGTCACAACACATCCGCGAGATGAGTCCAGTCGTGTACACGCCGGTTGTCGGTCTGGCGTGCCAGAACTACAGCCATATCTATCGCCGCCCGCGTGGGCTGTACGTCTCGTATCCGTATCGGGATGAGATGGATACATTACTCCAGAATGTTCTTAACAACGATGTGCGGGTGATAGTCGTAACTGACGGCGAGCGCATCCTGGGATTGGGCGATCTGGGCGTTGGAGGGATGGGGATTCCGGTCGGCAAACTCGCGCTGTATACGCTTTGCGCCGGTATTCACCCGGCTGTCACGCTGCCGGTTATTCTTGACGTGGGGACGGATAACGAAGAATTGCTTTCTGATCCGCTCTATGTCGGCTGGCATCATAAGCGCGTGCGCGGCTCCGACTACGACTCCTTTATCGATAGCTTCGTTCAGGCAGTGCAGCGCCGCTTCTCTCATGTACTGCTGCAATGGGAAGATTTCGCCAAAGGCAACGCGCGCCGCCTGCTTGATCACTATCGAGATCGCCTGTGTACCTTCAACGACGATATCCAGGGAACGGGCGCGGCCACGCTGGCGGGTTTGCTGGCAGCCGTCGAGGTCACCGGATCAAAGCTGAGCGAGCAGCGCGTGGTGATTCTGGGCGCTGGCTCGGCGGCCACGGGCATCGCTGAACAGATCGTGACGGCCATGCAAAGCGAAGGGCGTTCATTAGACGATGCTCGCCGTGCCATCTGGCTGATCGACAGTCACGGGCTGGTGTGGAGTGGGCGCGGCGATCTCGAAGCAGCGAAAGCGCCCTACGCGCAGCCAAGCGAACGCATTGCCACCTGGCCGCATTCGCCTACTCAGACTATCGAACTGCAAGAGGTGGTGGAGCAGGTGCATCCTACTATCCTCATTGGCACGGCGGCGCGCGCGGGCGTCTTCACGGAACCGCTTGTGCGCGAAATGGCGCGTCACGTCGAACGCCCGATCATCTTCCCGCTTTCCAATCCCACATCCAAAAGCGAGGCTGTGCCGGCGGATCTAATCAACTGGACGGAGGGGCGCGCCTTGATCGCCACGGGCAGCCCGTTCTCCGATGTCGCCTATCACGGGAAGACGATCTTCATCGGGCAGTGCAACAACATGTTCATCTTCCCCGGCATCGGCCTCGGCGTACTTGCCAGCCATGCCCGCCATGTCACCGTTGAAATGTTCGGGGCCGCTGCGCGCGCGCTTTCCGAATGCTCACCCGCGCGCAGCGATCCAACTGCCTCGCTCTACCCACTGGTGGAGGATGTGCGCGCAGTAGCGCGGCGCGTCGCCATCGCGGTCGGAGTAGCCGCGCAGCAGGCAGGCGTCGCGGAAAAGCTATCGCCCGAAGAGCTGGAACAGCGCGTCGCAGCGCAGATGTGGGTTCCCCACTATCCGCACTTGAAGTAGGTGAGTGCGTAGGGATCGCGGTCTCGCTTCAGGGCGCGAGACCGCGAGACGATTGTACTTCTGTTTGTGGATATGATAGAATATCGATCAATCTCATTGAGTTGGTGCCTCGCACGCACGCTGAGTGGGTTCCACAGGAAAGCAAGCGAATTATGAGTACCTTTGAGAAGGATACACAGGCATTGGATGCTTATTCAACGGCTGTTACCACGGCGGCGGAGCTTGTTGGCCCGGCGGTGGTACGCATTGATGTAGATAGAGGCGGTATACGTGTTGGCCCATTCAACGTTCCAGAGTTTGGCGGTGGCCTCGGTTCTGGCTTCATCTTCGCCTCGGATGGTCAAATATTGACGAATGCCCATGTGGTCGCGCGGGCGCAGCGTATTCGCGTCACATTGGCCGATGGGCGCACCTTCGATGCCGGCCTGATCGGCAGCGATTCCACGGTGGACGTGGCCGTGCTGCGAATTGGCGCGGATCATCTCCCCGTCGTTGAACTGGGGCGCGTGCCGCTGCGTGTGGGACAACTGGTTATCGCCGTCGGAAATCCCTACGGCCTGAACTGGACAGTCACGGCAGGCGTTGTGAGCGCGCTCGGTCGCACGCTCGATCTGCCCGGCGCGCGTAAAATGACCGACCTGATCCAGACAGACACTTCTATTAACCCCGGCAATTCCGGTGGCCCATTAGTTGATAGCACCGGGCGCGTCGTTGGCATAACCACGGCCATGATGCCGATGGCGCAAGGTCTGGGCTTCTCCGTTCCCCTTGATGCCGTCAAGACCGCCATCGCGCAGATCACCAAAATGCGCGAGGCCCGGCCCGACGGCGTCTCCCTGGGCGTCGGCGGCATGCGCAAGCAGATCGAACCGGAGATGCAGCGCAGCCTGCGCCTGACCCAACAGTTTGGCATGGAACTGCTGGAAATCCGCCGCAATAGTCCTGCCGAACGGGCCGAATTGAAACGTCTGGACATTATCCTCTCCGCCGACGATGAACCGGTTCAGGAGGCGCGCGACCTACAGCGCGTGGTACGACAACATCGCTCAAGCGAGAAAGTGGCGCTCTCCTTCCTACGCAATGGAAAATTGCGCAAGGTCACGGCCATCTTGTAATTGTGGGTTTACATGACAGGGCGATCCTGGTTGCTCCTGTCATGTAAACCCGGTCCTTATCCCCATTGAAACTATCTGCATTTTATATCCGTATCACTAGCACGTCTTATCTCATAGAAAGAGAAAACAGTATCGAAGGACATATTACCTGGAGAGCGCGGAAATGCTCAGAAGGAAAGACAAACCATGTTACAGTTACTTGTCGTATTAGCACTGGCGGCATTGTTCGTCATTTTCGGAGTAAGTATCAGTTACTATCTGTATAGTCGCGGCGCAGTTGGCCGGACACGAAGAGTAAAGGCGTTTGTTACCAACCCTGCGTTTGATGATGACGATGGTGAAGACGAAGATTTTCATATCCATACCGGCGTGTTGGTCGATGCGACTTCGCGCTATGCCCGCATAGCTTTGTTAATCCTGCTAGGCGCTTTGGTATTCATTGCCCTCGTTCTCGTGATGTTGCTCCACTGATCTGACGGTAATCTCGCTATGAATGCAAGTTAAAGGATGTGACGGTGCAAATTATCACGCCGCCACATCCTTCGGTGTAACCTCATCGTCGTATTTCCATACACAGCAATGGCTTAACGCACGATTGACCTCTGGCATGATCTGCGCGAGGTGACGCGCAAGTCGCGCCCCGATTGGGATATCACGCAGCCCGCGCTACGTGAAAACTTGGAAGGCGATAAGCGCAAACATTATCCCTATTCGTAGGGACCCGATGTATCGCGTCCATGAGGCCAGCTATATATCTACCCAATTGCTCTGTTCTGACGTATACTATGAATAACAGGCGAGAATGCCCTACATCTTGCTTGCCAGTGTTTTTACGGTCAGCGAGGAACGCTGATCAAGAACGCAACCTTGCCAGGGATAGGTACCGAGGAGGACTCTATGATTGAACCAGGGATACACGACACCATCGAGTGGAAACAGGCGCGTAACGAGGATGCCGCACTCTGGGTGGCTGTCACGCGGCGCAGCGCCGATCAAATGCCCTTTGAAAGCGAAGATTCGCAGATCGCGCGCTACAAAGAAGAAAATGCAGAGCTACAGGCGCAGCGTTATCTGCTCTGGAAAGAGGATATTCCCATTGGACGCCTGCGCTTTTTCCTGAATGCGCAGGGAGATACAACGATTTTGGATGGGCTCGTCTTGCTGCCCGAGGCAGGTGGAATCGTGGCGGCTCAGATTGTCGCCGAGGCGCTCGTCCGTTCCGCGGCGCTGGGCGCGCGCCACATCCAGGCGACCTATCCCGCGGCCTATATCGCGTCATTCGCCGCCGCTGGTTTTCAAGAGATTCGCCGCCGCACCGGTATGATTGGCGCGACGGAAGTCTCTGTTCCGCTCCAGCCTCTGCCGCCGTCGCTACGTTTTCGCCCAATGGTACACGATGATATTGACACCATCGGCACACTGCTACAGCGCGCCTATGCCGGCGGCCCCGATAACCTCCATCCCGATCTGGTTGGCTGGCGCTCCGAGGTGCGGGCAATTCACGACAGCCAGTTCGGCCCTTTTATTCCCGAAGGCTGCTTCGTGTGCGAACACTCCCTGGATCACTTTCACCTGGCTGGATCGGTCATGACGCACCTGGAGCGCGGCGTGCCGCGCATTCATCACCTGGCGGTAGCGCCCTTGTTCCGCCATGTCGGCCTGGGACAGATACTGGCGGTGAAGGCTATGCAGCGGCTGCATGAAATGGGCTATTCCACAGTGGTCATCTATGTGACGCTCGGTATTCCGGCCGTCAATCTCTATCACCATCTCGGCTTCGTCGAAGCAGGCCCCACGTATATCGAGGGCGAGCGGCTATTTGTGAAATAGCCCGCAGCCAATAGAACGGATTGGACAACCGCGAGGGCTGTCCGACCCGTTCCACTTACTGTTTTTGCCGCATTATCCGATGATCTGGATGCTGCCATCCTCTTGAATGCTCAGCATAACCGGCTCGGCCTGCTTGTTCGTTATCACCCCGTTTGTTCCCATGCTTAGCTTGATGGGGCCGCTCACTCCCGCGAACGTTTCCTGGCTCATCTCTTGTACGAACTGAGCGGCCGAAGGCAGTTTGCTGATATCTGTGATGGGCGCTATCACCCTCGCCACCAATTCCACGCCATCAGCGAAGAGGAGCGCGCCCTGGTCAAGGGCCGTCGCGCCGCCGCACGAGCTGCCCGCGGGAGCGAAGGATTTGCAAAAACTACCATAGAATTGTGTCTGCCAGATCGCGTTGGTTGATGGACGGGCCGCCGTTGTCGTCATCGCGTAGATGTGCGGCAGTGCCAGTTGTTGTTGTCGTACCCATGTTACCAGACTTTCTAAAGCGGTCGGCTGAATATATTCGTTGCCGATCAGCAGCATTGGCTGCTGGCTCGGCGGCAAAGCCGCGATAGCCTGCGCCAGCGCAATAGCGTCGCTGCTGGAGAGCGCAGCAAAGATCAGGCCTGGGCGCGGTTTGGCTTGCAGCGCATCGTTCAGGTTGGCTTGCAGATCGGCCTGCAAGGCGGGCGAAGCCTGACTCACGCTGATCTGCTGCTGGTCAATCGCCGTTTCTGTGGCGACAATGCGCTCTCCGCGCTCTTTTCTGACAGCGTGGGTAAACGCGTAACTGAACGCCTGGGCTGCTTCACCTGACGCGACGTTTGTGGGATCGTAGAAGACGGCTACGTTACGCGCGTGCAGGTTACGATAGGCATAAGAGCCGGCGTCCATGCTCTGGCTCGTCTCATCCGGTGAAAAACGCACGAATGCGAAGCCCGACGCGCAATGTTGATAGGACGAGGTTTGTGTGATCAGGTTCGTGATGTACGCAGCCGTGGCCGTCGGCGCAAGCAACGGGATACCGGCGCGGCACAGTTGCGGCAGCGCCACTTGCGTGAGGTTACTCGGCCCCAGGCCAAGCAGCGCGAGCAGAGGATGCGACCCGCTGATTTGCAGGCCGAACGACCGCAGATTGGTTGCACTCGCCAGCGCGGCGGCGTCCGTGGAAACCTGCAATGCCCCCTGCTGTGTACCTGTTGTATTTGCCAGCACGAGATAGAGCAAAGGCGCGCCGGGTGTCTGCGCCTGCACCGCGTTGTATTGCTGCTGAGCGATAAATGCGCCAATCAATTCCTGTGTATAGGCGGCGTAGAGGACACGTCGATTCGTGCCGCCCTGGGGATTCGCATCGCCCGGCCCGCTATCAAAACTGACCATGATGATGCCGAAAGGATGGCCGGATTGCCGGACCTGTAAATCGGCCAGATAGATTGCCGCTTCCGCTCCGTTGCAGCCCGTCGTATCGTTCACCGGCGCGTTGGCGGCGGAGGTCAGTAGTTGCCGGGCCGCGTTTATATTGCCGCGCTGCATATTCTGGGCGGCGGCGCGCTTGTCCTGGTAGCCGGTGGTATTGCAGGCGTCAAAGACCCGCAAGCCGTCGCTCAAACCGATCCCATCCGGTGTAGGGATAGTGTGTTGGACAACCGGCGGATGATAATAGCGTGCGTTGTCCCAACCGATGGCGAGATAGGCGGTGAGAGAGGCAACAAGCAACAGCAGGATCAGCGTACCATACGAAAGCGCCATTGGGGCAGCGGTAATGTGTCCGCCACGAAAGAAACCGGTCACTTCCCAACCGATAGCGCGAAACGGGTCGCGCACCGGGCGGCGGCGGTACTTGCGGTTCGCTCTGGCTTCCTGTCGCAGCAGATCCAACAGCACAAGACAGCCGGTTTCGCAGATCTGAAGATGGTCAAAGACTTCGGGATAGAGGTCTGCTACATGCTGCCCGCTATCCATTGCTTCAGCGTACTCTTTGAGAACCTGGCGGCACTGCTGGCAGGTCATCGGTTCACCGGGCGAAGCTGGCAGCGCCGCGGGGAGGGCAGGCGCGAGCGGCACAGATAACGCCTGTCTCGTTGGAGAAGCCGCTACTGATTGAATCATCACAGGAGCCGCTGGTTCCTTAACCAGCGTTTGTGGCGCTGCCGACTGATAGAAGTCGGATTCCGCCACACGTCGTACTTTTTTTTTCTTGCGCGCGGACGACGTGATGGTTGGCGAACTGAGACAGCGCACACAGGTCGCAATGTGCTGCTCGGCAGCTTCAACGGCCTCTTCTGGGACCGAATCAGGATCAATATCTCGATCAGCCAAAACCGATAACGCGAATGCACAGGCTGGCGGCAGCAATTCATCCATTGCCATATGTGCCTCCAAATAAGATGTGGTAATGGTAGGGGCAATCCCTTGCGGTTGCCCTGGTCAGGAAACGGTCTCCCTGGTCAGGAAATGGTTGCCCTGGTCAGGAAATGGTTTTCTCGAAACCACATACCCTTATTGTTGTGAGAAAGACCGCAGGGCAAAGGTAATCTGCTGCTCCAACGTCAGCGCCTGATCGGGGGGAACTTTGGCAAGAGCCGCTTGCGCTTCCGCCATCGAATACCCCAATCCCACCAGGGCTTCCAGCGCCTCAGCTTGCGTCTTGCCGGAGGTATAACCGCCGCCGCCGAGCGCGGCCAGCGATGGCAGTTTCCCTTTCATTTCCAGCACGATGCGCGCGGCGGTGCGCTTTCCAATACCAGGGGCCAGAGCTAGCTTCTGTTGATCTTCGTCCGCGATGGCTTTGTAGAGCGTCCGCGCGTCCATGACGGACAGCAGCGCCAGCGCGATTTTCGGGCCGATGCCGCTTACGCCGATCAGTTGTTCAAACGCATCGCGCTCTTCCTCGCCGGAGAAGCCATACAGTGTCATCTCATCCTCGCGCACATGGAAATGCGTGTAGAGTGAGACTTCGGCTCCTGGTTGACCAAGGCCGTTGAGCGTAGATGCCGGAGCGAAGACGCGCAGGCTAAAACCCCCCACACGGATGATAGCCTGGTCCGCGCGACCTGCTTCAAGTATGCCATGTATGCTGGTAATCATCGCTCCGAAACCTTACCTCTGCTCTTCTGTACATGCAAAAACGCCTGATCGTCAGAATTGGTAACTTTTTCACCCATTTGGGGTAGACTGCACCTGCCGACTTATTGAGGGAAATAACCGCCCGCCAGCACGCTCGATGTATGCAGGTGGCAAATAGCGATAGCGGCCGCGTCCGCTGCGTCGTCCGGGCGCGGCACGCTGGCTAGATTGAGTAAGATTCGTACCATCTCGCCGACCTGTTCCTTTTTCGCGCCGCCATAGCCTGTAACGGCTTGCTTGACCTGCTTGGGGGTATATTCGGCAATGGGCAGGCCGCCGTTGGCTAGCGCCAGCATGGCAACGCCGCGTGCCTGCCCCACCGACATGGCCGTCTTCGCGTTGTTGGCGAAGAACAACTCTTCCATCGCCGCCTCCCGCGGCTGGTACGCGCTGATGATCTCGCTCAACTCGCGGTAGATCAGTTGCAGGCGGTCGGCCAGGGGCGTGCGCGCGGGCGTTGTCATGACATCGCACACGATCAGGCGCAAATTGCCGCTCTGCGAAGCTACAACGGCATAGCCGACAATAGCCGTACCAGGGTCGATGCCGATCACGAGACGCTGGCTCGCAACGTCACCCATGGGTGATCCTTTCGTTGTCAAATCGAGTACCCTTAGCTATCGTAAGAAGCCGCGAAGGTTTCTGGGAAGTCAGCGTTGGTGTAGACATCTTGCACGTCATCCAGGTCTTCCAGCTTTTCCACCAGCCGCATCACCTGGTGCGCGACTTTCTCCTCGGTGATGTCAACTCGTGTTTTCGGTACCATAGTGGTCTCCGCTTTCACCACCTTATACTTTTTCTGCTCTAACGCCTTCCGCACTGCTTCCAGGTCGGCAGGATCGGTATAGATGGTGACGATTTCGTCGTCCGGTGTTACGGCATCGACGTCATCCGCGCCCAGATCAAGCGCCTCCAGGCTCAGCTCATCGGGATCGTGGTCGTTGATCTCGACTTCCAGCACGCCTTTGTTCTCGAAAAGCCAGTCCACGCAGCCATTTTCGCCCATGTTCCCGCCATTGCGGTTGAAGGCGTTACGCACTTCGGCCACAGTGCGGTTGCGGTTCTCCGTCACGGTATAAACCATCATCGCCGTGCCGCCGGGGCCATAGCCTTCGTAGGTGTTCTCTTCGAGGGAAACGCCCTCGCCACTGCCCAGGGCGCGCTTGATTGTGCGATCGATGTTATCCATCGGCATGTTGGCGTCGCGCGCGCGTTGCACAGCCAGACGCAATCTCGCATTGGCGTTGGTATCGCCGCTGCCGCCTTCGCGCACCGCGACGACGATTTCGCGTCCCAGGCGGGTAAACAATTGCCCTCTGCGGGCATCATTGACGCCTTTCGAGCGCCGAATCTGCGCCCATTTTGAATGTCCTGACATGATAGCCCCTCCTCTATTTCGTTCACCTGAAATAATATCTTGCACATCCCTCGTGAAGAAGGATGCCGGTTCGCACCAGAATCTTCTCAATACATTCCATGATCGGATTATGAAATATCTGCCGAAGATATTGTAACATGCCGCGGTACTGAGCGTCGAGAGGGTAGGGGCAATCACTCGCGGTTGCCCTGGTCGCTCAAGATAAGGTTAGTGGGACATTTGTATTCGCGCAGAACATCCTGCATGTGATATAAGTATAAGTGAGCATTTAGCATGGTCATCTACGAACAACAATGTCGTTGTTGGTATATTTCATAGTCAGAAAGAAAGTGTGGTCACATGGAAGTACGTATATTGACGGAAACAGACGCGGAAGCGTTTTGGAATATTCGCTTGCGCGCTCTGCGCGATGACCCGGAATCATTTGGCTCGTCCTACGAAGAAGTGCTTGAGCGCGGCATCGCGGGCGTCACACAGGGTCTCCGCGCCAAAGATGTTGCTTCTGACGACGCCACCTTTGGCGCGTTTGATGGCAATCAACTGGTCGGCATCGCGAGTTTCCGCCGCGTATCGTCGATCAAGATGCGCCATAAAGCCATCATCTGGGGCATGTATGTGCCGCGCGAACTGCGCAAGGAAGGCATCGGCAAAGCTCTGATGCAGGCGGCCATCGAGTACGCGAAAACGCTGCCCGATCTGGAACAGATCAATCTGGCCGTCGTCTTGACCAGCAGGGAAGCGCGCCACCTGTTCATCTCGCTTGGTTTCGAGACCTATGGCCTTGAACGGCGCGCCTTGAAGCTCCACGATCGCTATTTTGATCAAGAGCTGATGTCGCTGCGCCTGCTATCCTGATCTGTAGGGATGCAAGGCTATTTAAAGTCGCGCCTACGGCGCTTCATAGGAGTTCAGGTGGGTTTTCCGGGTCTCCGTCCATGAGGGGGCATTCCGTAGGGGCGTGGGCTTGCCCCGCCCGCGTCGGTTGGACGCCACGTCTGCGGGCGGGGCAAGCCCACGCCCCTACGGACCTCGACCCATTTCCCCCCGAAGGACGGAGACCCGGTTTCCCAGGAGCCTTGACGCTTCATTTTTTGTAGTTTATAATACAGACAAACGGACAGATATGTAGCGTTCCTGCTACGGCTAATACAAGTGAACAGGGGTTGGCGTTTTTGCTTTCCCTACGTTTTGCACAGAAAGGTTTATCCAATGATCGAACAGACCGAGCGGTTGCCAGTCGAGTCAGGTGTTATCACCATCACCCCTACTGCTGCCGAGAAAGTGCGCGAACTGATCCAGCAGGAGAACGATCCGGCTCTTGCCCTACGCATCTTCGTCGCTGGCGGCGGGTGTTCCGGCCTTCAGTACGGCATGACTCTCGACGAGGAGCAAGATGGGGATACAGTCATCTCCTACGGCGGCTTTAACGTCCTGATCGATGATTCCAGCATCATGTACATCGGGGGCAGCGAAGTTGATTACGTGGACAGCCTGATGGGCGCAGGTTTCACGGTCAACAATCCTAACGCCGTCTCTACTTGCGGCTGCGGTCACTCATTCCGCACGGCTGACGGCGGCGGCGAGGCGCGCGGTTGCGCTTGCGGTCATTAGGCCGCATCGCTATCACAGAATTTCCTGGCTTTTTGTGTGAAAAACGAGGTCTCCCTGACGTATATAGAGTGAGGGAAGACCTCGTTTGTATTGTTTCGCGTTCATCCATTCTCTGAAAGGCAGCGTGCATGAACAGACGTATTGCGCATCGACCCCGTTACCGCAACACACACCATCTTTCACAGATTCCACCACTCCGTATTCGTCGCGATTTCTCTCCCCGCCGCTGGTCATACCGCAACCTGAAGCTGGCATATCCACAACCAGCGCTGGGGCAGGGATTGCTGCAAATTCCTTTCTATCGCCTGGCCCACCTGCTCAAAATGTAAGGGCCGATTTATCGTACCCGATCCTTTTCGCCGCATACGCGCCGCGAACGACAGGTAGTGGACATTCGCTTCTTCCAATACGGCAGGGGCGTTGCTTGTTGTTGCTGACTGGCGCAATGAATTGCTCAGCTACGCCGATCCACTGTTCCAGATGAAATCAGGGCTAGACAAAGTGACGCAATAGGACTAAAATAGGAGGTGCATTCCGACGCATCCGAATTTAGTGGTACAGGGAGAAACACGCATGAGCAAAATCAAAATGCGTTGCACAACCTGCGGCAAGTGGTTTCAGTCGAGTAGTGCTAAAGAAGTCACTTGCCCAGAATGCACGCAAAAAGCCAGGAAAGACAAGCTGGCGGCCAAAGCCGCGCCGCCCACGCCGACGAACCCCACCGCGAGTGGATCGCCCGCGCGCAACGTTCCGCCGCCACCGAAACCCAAAGCAACCGGCGGCACCACTCACTGGATCGACAACGTCAGTGATGTCAAAGTCAGCCAGCCAGAGCAACCACCACGACCGAGATCATCCTCTTACCCTGCACCACGAGACAATCGCGGCGGCCAGGGGCAGGATCGCGGCTTCAGTGGACCGCGTCCCCAAAGCGGCGGCTATCGCGGCTCCGGCGGCTACCGGGACAATGAGTATCGCACGCCGTATCGTGTCGGCGGCGGGATGGGCCTGCCCGATACGACCACTCCACCACGCCCGCGACAGCCGATGGAGCCGGACTCACGTCGTCCTCCGCGTCCGGGCGTGCCTGGCGAAGGTCGCCCAGAGAGGCCGTATCCTGGCAAGCCAATGGGGCCGCGTGGGAGAGCACCAAAAGCGCCGCGTCCCCCGGCTGCTCCACGTCCCAAACGAGAAAAAATCCCGCCTCCGCTGCCATTCCAGCCCAGCGAGGAGCAGGTTGTCCAGATTGAGGCTCGTTACCTCGAACTGGCTGTACCGAACGAGTTTGACGGCATTCGCACGCAGATCTCGAAGGAACTCTCTATTCCCAAGTCTGCCGTCAAGAAAGCCGTCAAAGCTCTGCGCGATAAGATGAGTATGCCAAGCTGGTGGGAAGTGCAGGCATATACTGGTACGTCAGAAGAGCTAGAGAAGATCAAAGCCGTCTACGAGCCGCATATGCCTGTTCCAGCGGTGGGCGTGCATAAGCAAATTGCCGAGGAGCTTTCGCTGAAGCCGGGTACGGTCTATCAGGCTATCAAGCAGATTCGCCTGGATATGAACTTGCCGCAGTTCAACGACCCCACCGTGCATGGCGAGGAATTTGTCGAACAGCTCAATCAGAAACGGAAAGCTGCCGAAGAAAAGGCCGCCGAAGCCGCCGCGAAGGCCAAAGTGGCAGCCGAAGCCGCGTCAGAAGAATCCGCGCAAGCCGCCGCGGCTTCGGCTGCGGAACCGTTCGCAGCAGACGAGCCAAAATCTGACGCACCTGTCGCTCCAACGACTGAAAGCCAGGGCGCGCTTATTACCTCTTCCCCGGAGAGAGTGCAGCCCCTACAGGCCGAGCAGGAGCCATCGGCTTCGATTGAGCTTGCCGAGCGTGAGACGGGCCTGTCGTTTGAGAAAACCGGCGACATGACCGAGATCGTCGAAGCGTCTGAACCGGCGGCAGAATAATTTCTAAGGACGTAGTATATGGAAGATTGCCTGTTCTGCAAGATTGCTGGAGGTCAGATCCCCGGCAAGATTGTCTACCAGAATGAGACTGTGGTGGCGTTTGAGGATATCAATCCGAAAGCGCCCCACCATATTTTGCTCATCCCGCGGCGACACATTGCCTCGATGGCCGATCTGACACTCGATGATGGTCCCGTGCTGGCAGCCCTTTTCATCACCGCCACGCGGCTGGCGCGAGAATTGGGCCTTAGCGAACGCGGCTATCGCTTTGTCACCAACATTGGGCCGGATGCCGGACAAACCGTCTTCCACCTGCATTTTCATTTGCTCGGTGGACGCCCATTTAGCTGGCCTCCCGGCTAGAATAGGCAAGCATTCATATGCGTATCGCTTTTGACTACACGGCTGGCATCAGGCAGCGTGCCGGCGTGGGAAACTATGTGCGTAACCTGGTGACGGCCATGCTCCAACAGGATACGCGCAACGAATATACCTTCCTGACGAGCGGACGCCCCACCAGGGAGCGTCCGTTTCCACAGGCGCAAAACGTGCGCGGGCGCAGTATTTTTATACCCGACCGCTACCTGAATATCATCTGGTATCGCTGGCGTTTGCCGCTCTATGCCACGTATTTTTCCGGCCATGCCGATCTCTTTCACGGGCCGGATTTCGCGCTGCCGCCATCCGGGAAACGACTGCGCAAAGTCGTCACCGTCCATGACCTGGCTTTCCTGGATTACCCGGAATATGCCGTGCCAGAGTTGGCCTCATATCTCATGAAAATTGTACCCGAAGCCCTCGCTGCCGCCGATGTCGTCTGTACCGTCTCGGACGAAGTGAGCCGCACGCTGATCAAGCACTTCCACACGCCGCCCGCAAAACTCGTCGTCATTCCCAACGGCGTCAATAGCTATTTTCGCCGCATCACCGACCCGGTGCTGCTCAACGCCACGCGCCACAAATACGG
The DNA here is from genome assembly GCA_035533955.1 of Ktedonobacteraceae bacterium. Taxonomy (GTDB): domain Bacteria; phylum Chloroflexota; class Ktedonobacteria; order Ktedonobacterales; family Ktedonobacteraceae; genus CADDZH01. The sequence continues at coordinate 15,532 of DATLSW010000269.1, forward strand.
TTTGAAGCATCCGCTAGTGCTTGCCGTCGGCACGTTGGAGCCGCGCAAAAACCATGCCGGGTTGATCCGCGCCTTCTATAAAGCGCAGAAGGAGAAGCACGGCCCTGCCATGCTGGCTCTGGCGGGAGGGAAGGGATGGCTATACGAAGAGACGGAGCAACTGGTGCAGGAATTACACCTGGAAAAGAATGTATGTTTCCTGGGGCGTGTCAGCGAACACGAACTGATCACGCTCTATAGCCTCGCCGACGTCTTCGCCTATCCCTCTTTTGCCGAGGGCTTCGGCGTGCCGCCGCTCGAAGCGATGGCCTGCGGCGCGCCCGTGATCACCTCGAACACGACCGCGCTGCCCGACGTGGTGGGCGATGCCGCCCTGCTGGTTGATCCGCGTGATCCCGGCGCGCTGGCGCAGGCCCTCAATCGCATCATTGGAGACACGGCATTGCAAGAGGATTTACGCCAGAAGGGCTACCAGCGCGCCAAACAATTTACCTGGGCGGAAGCGGCGCGCAAACAATTGAGCGTCTATCAACGGTTGTATGAAGGGATGACCGATTTCTCGGATATGACTGAGACGGTTTCCAGCGAGGCGGACGCGCTATGAAAATCGGCATCAATGCCCTGTTCCTGAAAACTCCCGCTAGCGGCACGGGGCAGTATTTGCTCCATTTGTTGCGCGCGCTGGCCGAGGTCGATACTATCAACGAATACGTGCTGTTTGGCCCCCCGCGCCAGGGCAGCGCGGATAGCGATCCGGCTCATGTTGACGGATTGCCTTATCCCTATCTGACGCATACGACACCGCCGCTGGTTGATCGGCACGAAAATATTGAGAAGCTGGTATGGGAGCAGTGGAGCGGGCCTGCTGCCGCACTCGCCGCGAATGTTGATCTTTATCATGTGCCACACTTCGCGCCACCCTATCTACCGCGCACGCCGACCATCATCACTATTCATGACGTCATCCCCCTGCGCCTGCCCGCCTATCGCGCGGGAGCCAGCGTCGGGGCATATATGCGTCTCGCCGCGCGCGCCGCCCATAAAGCCACGCTGATTATCACCGTCTCGCAGCACGCGAAGCAGGATATCATGGACGTGCTACATATCCGCCCCGAACGCATCCGCGTGATCTATCTGGCGGCAGGCGACGAATTCACCCCCGTCAGCGATCCAGCGATCCTGGCCGAGGCGCGCGCGCGCTACAGTGTTGGCGCGGACTACATCTTCTACATCGGCGGCCTCGACCAGCGCAAGAACGTGCCGCAGTTGGTGCGCGCTTTTGCTCATCTCTACCATCAACTGCGAGATGAACGCCCCAACCTGCAATTGTTCATTTCCGGCGACCCTGATCGGCAGCGCGGGCCGCTCTTTCCCGATCCGCGTCCCGTCGCCGCTGAACTGGGCATCAGTGAACACGTCGTCTTCGGCTTTGTCGAGGACGCGGATAAAGCGGCTATTATGAGCGCGGCGCAATGCTTCGTTTTCCCCGCGCTCTACGAGGGTTTTGGTCTGCCGCCGTTGGAGGCGATGGCCTGCGGCGCGCCCGTCGTCTGCTCCAATCGCACGTCGCTGCCCGAAGTGGTGGGCGATGCCGCGCTCAGCGTCGATCCCGAAGATACCGGGGCGCTGGCAGAGGCGCTGCGAGGTGTCATCACTAACGACGCGCTGCGCGAGGATTTGCGGGCGCGTTCGCTGCGCCGCGCGGCCTGGTTCAACTGGCGCAAAACAGCCCGCGAGACCGTCGCGGCCTACGAAGAGGCATTGGCAAGAAGCAAGAGTCGGGGTCAAAGACAGAAGCAGGAACAGTAGTATGCGCGTATTGATGATTTCAAAGGCGCTTGTAGCAGGTACGTCCCAGCGCAAACTGGAAGAGCTAGCAAAGTGTCCTGGCGTCGAATTGACGCTGGTGACGCCACCGTACTGGCAGAGCGACGACGGTGGCAAGCAGATGCTGGAACGCCTTTACACCAGCGGCTATCGCATGATCGTGACGCCTATGCGCCTGAACGGCAATTTTCACCTGCACTATTACCCGCGACTGGCGGCGATCATGCGCGAGACGAGGCCAGACGTGGTGCATATCGACGAGGAACCGTACAACTTTGCCACGTTTCAGGCCATGCGCCTCGCAAACAAGCAGCGCGCTCGCGCCCTCTTCTTCACCTGGCAGAATCTCTATCGCGACTACCCGCCGCCGTTCAGGCAGATGGAACTGTACAATTATCGCCACGCCAGGGCAGCTATCGCGGGCAATCGCGAGGCGGCGGACGTCTTGAAGCGCAAGGGCTATACTGGCCCCATCCATATCATCCCGCAGTTCGGCTTCGACACCGAAATCTACAAGCGCACGGAGCAGCGCCAGCCGCGCGCGGCTGGCGATCCCTTCGTTATCGGCTTTGTTGGGCGCATCAAGCCGGACAAGGGGCTGAATATCCTGGTAGACGCGCTGGCCCAATTGCCTGATAGCTGCCAACTCGTGTTCGTCGGCAACGGCCCCATGCGCGGCGAACTGGAGCAGCAGGCGGCGCGTCTGGTCCTCGCAGAGCGCGTCACCTTCAAAGGCAGCGTGCCAACTTATGACATCCCCGGTGAGATACAGCGTCTCGACGCGCTGGTCTTGCCCTCCGTGACGCGGCCAAACTGGAAAGAGCAGTTCGGGCGCACGCTAGCCGAGGCGATGGCTTGCGAAACGCCCGTCATCGGCTCGCGCTCCGGCGAGATTCCCTACGTCATCGGCGACGCCGGCCTGACCTTCGATGAAGGTAACACGCAAGAACTGGCTGCCTGTATACGCCAACTGCTCGACGATTCCGACCTCTACGCCCGTCTCACCATCAAAGGCCGCCAGCGCGTGCTGGAGAACTACACCCAGGAGCAGATCGCCCGGCAGACCTACAAGGTGTATAAGGAAGTGATGGAGGGATAAGGGAGAGTATTGCCCATGTTTTCGGCGAAGGCGCGTGGGGCGCGCGCGATGAAGTTCAGTGTAGCCGCGATGGAGGCGTACAGGTTGGGATAGCGCACCAGTTGCCAGCAAATTTCATCGATGAAGGGTAAGCCGACGTGGAAAATGATGAAATTGATGTCGGGGAAGTTGGCTGCCGCCCCATCCATATCCCAGGCTTGCGTATACTCGATGGGCTGCGGGCCAAGCGGTACGCCCTTATGTACGCCAATAGTCTTGACGCCCAGTTCAAGGGCTTTCTCGAAGATCGGATACGCCACGCGCGGATCATCCATGCGCCAGGGGAACGGCTCGCCGTAGTCGTAGCGCACATTGTAGAGCTTGAACGCTTTCGCGCCATATTCTTTTACCTGGCGTTCCATCAGATCGAGGGCTTTTTTGCCTTCCAGCGGATTGATAGTTCCCCAGAAGATGGTCCGATCAGGATAACGCCGCGCCATCTCCGCGCACTTTTCCCATTGCGACAACCCATCATAGAAGAGATCGGTGAGCGGCAAGGGCTGCGCCACGATCATATCCGTCCCTGATTCCTCAAAGACCATACGCGCGATTTCGTCGATGCCCCATTCGCGCAAAAACGCTTCCGGCCCCAGTACCTCCTCGCCAGGGGGTGTGAGAACCTGGTGAAAGGCGTACAGGTGGTTAATAAACATCTGACCTGGTTTGCCATAGGCGTTGCGCATGTCGAAGTTGAAAATATGGCAGACGCAGTCAAAGACAAAAGCATCGTTATCAAGCATGATGTTCTCATCTTTATCTCCAACGAGAGATTGACTACAACTGTTGAGCGCGTTCGTTTTGCGCTTCGCGCTCAAGCCGACGCTGCCGCAGCGGCAAGAGCTGCGCCATCGGCAAGGTCAGCTTGGCGCGCGCTATCCGTCATGCGTTCCGGTGTCCAGACAGGATTCCAGACGATGGCGGTATCGACTTCGCCGACGCCATCTATAGCGCGCACATGAACATCGATCATCTGCAAAAGATGCGTGGAGAAAGGACAATAGCACGTTTCCAAAACGTCGTAAACTTTTTGCGCTGTGACCCGCTTTTCTTCACTGGTGGACAAGAACGCCTCCTTTTCTGGTCAAGGCGCGATTCCTCGCGCCCATCCATAGGGACAGAGATAGGCCACTGCCCCGATGTGCGCGATCAATCGGCCCCTACTAATGCAAGAAATACGCCCCTACGAAGACACACTACGAATGACGAGCGGAAGACAGGCGCAATTCAGCGCGCGCGTGGTTGGAAGCGCGGATCACCTGGGCGATAAACCATTCGGAGCGTCGGGCCAGAATGTCGGGGGCAAACGAGATGGCAAGGGCTGCCACGACCTGCCCGCGTGGGGCAAAAATAGGAACCGCGATGCAGCAGATGTCAGAAGAAAACTCTTCGAGATCGATGCTATAGCCCTGGCGCACGATGTCGTTGAGTTCATCGATAAAGCGCGACCGCTGTAGAATCGTATTGGGGCCGGAGGGTGACAGCGGATGCATGTCGAGATAGCGATCCACGATAGCCGGATCGCTGTAGGCCAGGAGAATCTTGCCCAGCGCGTGGCAATGGGCTGGCCCGCGGTATCCAACGTAGAGTTTCGTCACTTTCGGCGCTTGTGGGGCTTCCACGATGGCCTGCAATACCACTTCTCCATATTTCCAACAGGCCAGATAGGATGGCTCCTGCGTTTGTTCGGTCAAACGATAGAGAATGGAGCGCAGTCGCTCAACCAGCGAGGCCGCGCCGAAGATCGATGACTCCATCTCATCATCCGACGGGGAGAAAGGTTCCTGGCTGTTCAGGCCAAGCACAAAGGCGTTATTGAGAAAAGGAATCTGCGGGCCGAGCAAATACATCTGGCTCTGCGGGCGTCGGTCAAGGTAGCCATTCGTGACCAGCGTGTTTAAAATATGGTAGCATGTGCTGATGTTCAGCGAGAGCATACTGCTGATATCGCGCGCGGAAAGTCCCTGCGGATGTTCCGCGATCAGGCTCAGGACACGCAGCGCGCGCTGCACAGAATGTAATAGGTCGCCCTTTTCGCCGTAAGGAAAGGCCGTATACGTATCGACTTGCGCCTGTTTCATCACCATTGAGATCGCCTCCTGATATAAGCGAACACACAGCGCCGACATAGCTAAAAACAGCCCTACATCTGCAAGTATAGTAGTCAGAGACCCAAAGTACAAGGGGGTCATTTCTGTAGGTGAAATCTTCCAGCAGATTCACGTGCCGATTTCGCGGGTATTGCCGAATCAGAACAAATGGTTGTGTTACAACTGCCCTTCTCGCAACGTCTAAGCAAGTAGCAATGAATCCCGTAGGGGCGCAGGCTTGCCTTGCCCTATGTACTCGTGTTTGTGCCAGGGCGAGGCAAGCCTGCGCCCCTACGGGTGAAAAATATATATTGCAAGGAGGAATAGCACATCTATGTTTGGATTAAGCTTGATCGATATTCTGTTTTTGGTAACGGTCATCCTGCTTGTTCTCAATGGTTTGCAGAATGGAGCCGTTACCAGCCTTATCAATCTGCTGAGCATCCCACTCGGCTTTCTGGTGGCCTACCTGTTTGGCACGCGTTTTACTCTCTTGCTGGCCGCGAATGGCTGGTCGGTGACACCTCTGCTCGCGTATATCATCCTGTTCTTCGTGACTGTCCTGATCCTGCATATCATCGCAACTATCGTCCGCGGCGTGGTGGAAAAAACGCCCATCATTGGCCCTTTTATCGGCCTTGCCGATAAGTTGCTCGGCGCTCTGATTGGCATTGTCGAGGCATGGTTGCTGTGGGTTGTGCTGCTACTGGTTCTACACGAGTTCCTGCTGCATACTCCACCAGGAGTGACAGTATCGCAATTCCAGAGCTGGCAGCAATTCTACAACGATGCCTATTCACACAGCCTGTTCGCGCAGGTCAATAGTTTCATTCTGAGCAAAGTGCCGATCAAGTAGGGGCGGGGAGAGGTTGGGTGTAGTGGTGGGGGCGCTTGCGCC
>DATLSW010000270.1:0-3877 GCA_035533955.1 Ktedonobacteraceae bacterium
ATGGCGCTGCTCGGCCCGGAAGGCATGATTGGCACGTACCGCAAGATTCACTCGTACATTTCAGAACCGCGCTGGGCGCGCGACGGCGACCTGGGAATGCCCGTCTGGGAAACGCCGCTCGGTCGCCTGACGGGCCTGATTTGCATGGACGCGGAATACTTCGAGGCGGCGCGTATCCCAGCGCTGCACGGAGCCGACGTGTTGCTTTTCCCCACCAACTGGAATGATGAACATTGCCCCTCTAGCTGGTGGATGGCGCGCGCCTTCGAGAACGGCGTGTATCTGATCGCCGCCAACCGCTATGGGCGCGAGCGCGAGGTGCAATTCAGCGGCGGCAGTTGCATCTTGAATCCCGATGGCTCGATCCAGGCATTCCTCGACAGCGGAGATGGCATCGTCTATGGCGAAGTTGACCTGGCGCACGCGCGCGATAAACGCTGGGGGCCAGCCAACGCGGAGCCATGGGGAGATCGCCTCGCGGATCGTCAGCCCGCCGAATATACCTCGCTTGTCAATAATACATACTTGTGGGAGCCACTGCGCTTTCATGGCCTCTATGAAATGGGCGAACTGCCCGCGGGTCAGCTCTCGTGCGTCGGCTTCGTGCAAATGAATCTGGATGAGATAGCATCTGTCTCACAGCCGGAACCGGCGCTGGCGCTGCGCACCATGATCAGCACATTTCTTCGTGACAACGCGCCCGCCTGTCCTGATGTGCTGGTGCTGCCTGAACTGGCGCTGCCGGGGCCGCTGCCAGCGTCCGCGAGCAATGATCCGGAGGAACTGGCCGAACATTTTCGGCGCGGCGCGATCACGCTGGATGGGCCAGAAACAAAGGCGCTGATCGATCTTGCCAACGAGTTCCAGTTGAGCCTTGTCCTGGGCGTGGCGGAACGCGAGCCGGGGCCAGTTCCTACCTACTATAACTCCGTCTTCCTCATCGACCCCGAAGGCGTGTATGGAGTCTATCGCAAGCTGCACCTGACAGCGCTGGATCGCCTCTGGGCCAGCCCCGGCAACAAGGGATTGCCGACATTCGATACGCCAGCCGGGCGCGTCGGGCTGGCTACCGGCTACGACGTGCTATTTCCCGAAACGCTGCGCGTGCTGGCGGGCAAAGGTGCCGACCTGGTGTGCGCCCCGGCGCTGCTGGCTTTCCCCGACCCCATCGGCCAGGGGCCAACCGCGATCACCTTTGATCAGCCGGCCGCGCCGGACGAGTATGACCCGCTCCACTACCTGATCTGGCGCGTGCGAGCCGCCGAACACAACGTCTACCTGGCGCTGGCAAACTGGAACGGGCAGGCGCATACGCTGCGCGCCAACGGCCACAGCGGCATCTTCTCGCCCACCTACACGACCTATCCCTGGCCGGAAGTTATCGCCGACGAGGGCGAGATGCTGCTGACGATGATGACCATCGACACGCGCGAACAGCGCACTGGACGACGCTCATCGCAGCCGCTGCGCTACACTCCCGGCTCTGTCGCCGGTTCATTGACGGGCGAACTCTCCTATGATATTCGCGACAGTATTCCCGGCAACGTAGTACGCAGCAAGCCATTACTGCGCAAACGCCAGCCGTTCTGGTATCTCGACCTGGTCAAACAGACTTTGTAGGGGCGTGGGCTTGCCCCGCCCGCTTGCAGGCATTGTAGCGGTGGCTCTGCCCCGCCCGCAAGAGGAGGACGTTTTATTTATGCGTTTAGCGGATAAAGTCGCTCTTATCACCGGTTCGGCCGGTGGTATGGGCAAACTGGCAGCCGAAGTCTTTGCCCGCGAAGGAGCCAGCATCGTTGTGACCGATATCCTGGAAAAGGAGGGCGAGGAGACGGCTCAGGCCGTGCGCGACGCGGGCGGCAGCGCCATCTTCGTACAAGGCAACGTCGCGCGCGACGCGGATGTACAGCGCGTGGTTGCCACGGCCATCGAGACCTATGGGCGCATCGATGTGCTTTATAATAACGCCGGTATCATGCCCGCCGAAGATAGCAGCGTCGTCGAGACTGCCGAGGAGATCTGGGACAAAGTGATCGACGTCAACCTCAAAAGCGCCTTCCTCTACTGCAAACATACGCTTCCCCACATGGTTGAACAGGGGAAAGGCTCGATCATTAACGTCGCCTCGTTTGTCGCCTTCATGGGCTGCACCGTGCCGCAGGATGCCTACACGGCCTCGAAAGGCGGCATGTTGTCGCTGACCAAATCGCTGGCGGTGCAGTATGGCAAGAACGGCATTCGCTGTAACGCGGTCTGTCCCGGCCCGATTGAGACGCCTCTGCTGCGCTATCTCTGGACAAGTGAAGAGGCGCGCAGCCTGCGCCTCAATCGCATCCCGCTGGGACGTTTCGGAGAGGCCAGAGACATCGTCTACATGGCGCTCTATTTAGCTTCAGACGAGGCGTCCTGGACAACGGGCGCGTGGTTGATAGTCGATGGCGGCATCTCCTCGAATTATTTCTAGAAGCAGGGAGAAGCAATGACAGAAAGCCTCTTTGCTCAATTTCAGCGCCGCCTCAGCGCGCTGGGCGGCGAGGTTATCTACGTCGATGATGTCGCGCAGGGAGCGGAACTGATCGCCGAACGGGCGCGGCAGGGCGACGGCAGCATCGTTGTGCCTCCTATAGCGGCGCAATTGATTGCGCCCGTAGGGGCCGACAGCCTCTCCGGGGGAGTGGTAATCTCGCGCCCTGGAGCCGATCCTGGCGCAATCAATTGCGCCGCCACAGAAGTTGCGCCCGCACTATGGCAGCAGGCTATCCCATTGCTGCGCGAGATGGGTATTACGGTTAAGGAATCCACGGGAGCGGCCAGCGTGGCTGACGCGCCTGTTGGTCTCTCAGGCGCGGAACTGGCGATTGCCGAAACGGGATCGCTGATGCTGGCTGATAACGCGCTGCAAGCCAGGGTGGTCAGTATGCTCACACTGACGCATATCGTCCTCATCTCCGAAAGCGCCATCGTTCCCATGCTCGACGACGCTGGCGCGCGCCTGCGAGAGTTGACCAGAGCGGGAGCCGATCAGCGCCATTATATCTCGTTGATCACCAGTTCCAGCCGCACATCCGATATTGAGCGCGTTCTCACCATCGGTGTGCAAGGGCCAAAAGCGTTATGCGTGATTGTGGTGAAAGGATAGATTAGTACACGATGATCCTGTTGTGGATATTCATCATTGCACCCGACTAGAAGGAACGACTATGAGCGACAGAGATAGGCAAGGCGTGATAAACCACGCCACCACTGATAGCGGCGAGCAGCCGTTCGCGGCACGCCTGGAACACGCGCTGGCCGATGAGCAGATGCACACGGCGCTGGGACGCTTCGCGCCCGCGTGGCGTGCGTCGCGCGCCGCCGTTTTCGCCGCCGAAGAAACTGACTATGGCTCCGCTTATAGTTTCGCCGCCCTGCGTTCCCAACTGCGCCAGGCTAAAGACGACGCTATTGAACGCCAGCCAGAACTCGTAGCACAGTTCAAGGCGCAGGCTCAGGCGGCAGGCGCAATCATCTTCGAGGCGCGCACGCCGGAAGAAGCCAACGCATATATCTACCAACTCTGCCGCGACAAGGGCATCGACCTGGTCGTCAAGTCCAAGACGATGGTGAGCGAGGAGACCGAACTCAATCATTATCTAGAGGCGCGCGGCATTCAGCCGGTGGAAACCGACCTCGGCGAATGGGTGGCGCAGCTTGATCACGAACGCCCGTCACACATGGTAATGCCGATCATCCACAAAACGCGCCAGCAGGTCGGAGCGACGCTCTCCCAGGCGACGGGGCGCGAGATCTCGCGCGATAATATCACCGAGCAGGTGGGAGTGATCCGCACGGAACATCGCCAATCGTTCCTCAACGCCGGGATGGGCATTAGCGGCGC
>DATLSW010000271.1:0-5119 GCA_035533955.1 Ktedonobacteraceae bacterium
AATCCGACGAGCAGGCGCGCATTGACGATATCGAACGAGTTGTCAGGAAACTCTAGAGGCTTCAGGACGTTCATAATCTTGAACTGAGCGTTGTTCAGTTCTCTTTCGCGGGCCAGATAACGGGCGAACTCCGTTGTCATGGCGCTGATATCGACGCCGGTAACACGCATAGATGAATAGTCACGCGCGACATCCAGCACCCATCCGCCAGGGCCACAGGCGATATCGAGAACGTCATGCATATTCGTCAGATCGATCTCTTCGGGAAGCAGGCCACCCAGGCATTGTGTCACAAGCTGCGCTTGATTGACGAGACGCGCCATTTCGGCGACATTTTCGGGATCGAAGACGTAAGTATGCTCCTGCTGATTTTCCGCGTCGGAAGTTGCCATAGGGTATGTCTCCTCATGCTATTGATTGTTTGTTTTATATCAAATCCAGCCATAGGGCCGATTTATCGCGCCCAATCCTGGCGCAATGAATTGCGTAGCTACACAACGGTATTGCATATTTCTAACGCCATTATACAACTGCATAGGAAGATATGGAGGCAGTCTGCTAAAAAACTGATGACAAGTCATATCTACGCGCGAGCAGACAGATTCCAATCGGGTGGAGGTCCAGAATGGCCTCAGACACCTCACTATGATGGAGGTTTCCCCCGAAAAGGGGAGTTTCAATCCCAGGCGGGAGGCTGAGGCCACTCTGTTTACATCCAAAGTATAGCATGAGAAGTTAGTAAAAACGAGCAATTACAGAACAGGTAGTACAAAAAGGTTTATGTAGGTGACAAAGTCTGGTATCATAGAGCAAATCGGCTTTATGGCAAACGAAATCATCAAGCTGGGTAAACAGCGAGGAGATTGTCAATTCTTGGAACACATCGAACAGGCGCTCAAGCGTTACTTTGGATACGATAGTTTTTTACCAGGGCAGCAAGAGGTCATAGAGCGGGTGATGGCGGACCGCGACACCTTTGTCTTGATGCCGACCGGCGGCGGCAAATCGCTGACCTATCAGTTGCCGGCGCTGCTCATGCCGGGGCTGGCAATCGTCATTTCGCCGCTGATCGCGCTGATGCATGACCAGGTGGATCGGCTGCGCGCCAATGGCATCGCAGCTACCTTCATCAATAGCTCGCTCAATCCCGCCGAGCGTGCGCGGCGCGAGGAAGCGGCCATTAACGGCAGATTGAAACTGCTCTACGTTGCCCCGGAGCGGCTGATGGGCGGCAATTTTCTCGCGCTGCTCGAGGCCGTGCAGGAACATGTCGGTCTATCGCTACTGGCAGTTGACGAGGCGCACTGCGTCAGCGAGTGGGGTCATGATTTCCGACCGGAATATCGGCAGTTGGGCCGCTTGCGCGACCGCTTTCCACACGCGCCGATGCTGGCGCTGACCGCGACCGCGACCGAGCGAGTGCGCGAGGATATCCTCACACAACTCAAGCTGCGCGACCCGTACGTCCACATCGCCAGCTTCGACCGGCCAAATCTCACTTATGAAGTACGGCCAAAAAACCACGCTTCCTATGGCGAACTGCTGCAATTGCTGCGCGAACAGCCGGGCGCGTCCACCATCATCTACTGCTTTAGCCGCAAGAGCGTCGATGACCTCAGCAATATGCTGGAACATGACGGCATCCAGGCGCTGCCCTATCACGCGGGCATGATCAGCGCGAAGCGCAGCGAACATCAGGAACGCTTCATTCGCGACGATGTGCCAGTGCTGGTAGCAACGGTTGCCTTTGGTATGGGCATCGCCAAGCCGGACGTGCGCGCGGTCATTCACTATGATATACCGCGCAACCTCGAGGGGTATTATCAGGAATCGGGCCGGGCCGGGCGCGATGGCTTGCCAGCGCGCTGTATCCTCTTCTTCAACTATGGCGATAAGATGAAGATCGAGTATCTGATCGGGCAAAAAGAGGACGAGCAGGAACAAATCGTCGCCTTCCAACAACTACTACAGGTCATTGCCTACAGCGAAAGCACGAAATGCCGCCGCAAAACGCTGCTCGGCTATTTCGGCGAAACGCCACGCGCAGAAAACTGCGGCAACTGCGACAATTGTTTGCAGCCCGTGCTGCTGGAAGACCGCACCATCGACGCGCAGAAATTTCTCTCCTGTGTCGCGCGCACGCAAGAACGCTTCGGGATGCGCTACATCATCGATGTCTTGCGCGGAGCCAACACGCAGAAGATTCGCGACTACGGCCATGATCAACTCTCGACCTACGGCATCGGCGGGGAACAGAGCGTTGAGGAATGGCAGCATCTCGCCCGCTCCCTGCTGCAACAGGGCTTGTTGATCCAGACTGACGACTACTCTATCCTCAAACTGAACGCGCTCTCACGCGAGATCTTGCGCAAGCAGCGCGGCGTGCAGGTTCCGGCCCGCGCGAAACCCGCGTCAGTGAAACCGGATAGAGGCAGCAATGCCATCATGCTCGATCGGGAAGCAGAACAACTCTTCCAACACCTGCGCGATCTGCGCAAGCGCGTCGCCGACGATATGGGCGTGCCGCCTTACGTGGTGTTTGCCGATGTCACGCTGCGAGCAATGGCACTACAGCGCCCGCAGAGTCGCGAGCAGTTCGCCAGCATTCCCGGCGTGGGCAGCAATAAGCTGGAAGCCTATTTCAGCATCTTCACTGCTGAGATCGGAGCATATTGCGAACAACATCACCTCAGCATGGAACTGGCCGCGCCCGCGCGTGAGAAAAAGGAACACGCGCCGCCAGCGGCAAAAGCCAGCCATCCCACGCGCCTGCTGACGCTCGCTCTTTACCAACAAGGGCTGAGCATCGCGGATATCGCGCAAGAACGCAATCTCCAGCCCTCGACCATTGAGGCCCACCTGGCCGAACTCATCGATGCTGGAGAGGACATCGACATCGATAAACTGATTCCGCCGGGGCAGTTCACGGTCATAGCCGACGCCTTGCAGCGTATCGGCAGCGAACTGCTGGGGCCGGTCAAAAGCGAACTGGGCGAAGACTATTCCTATGGCGCGATCCGGCTGGTGCGCTCGGCCATGCAGCGGGACAGGGCGTAGGGGCCGATTGATCGCGCACGCGCTGTGGAGACAACACAATCACAAAATCCCGTTAGCTGGCAACGTTGACACGATCTTTTTCAGGCAGGTACAATACCCACAGAACCCATTCCCGGTTTTCGACATCCTACCTACCACTGAATATATAAAGGATGAGGCAGTACAGCAATGAAGATGTATGTCTGTGTGAAACAGATTCCCGACCCGAACACCGTTGTCAGCCGACTTGATCCCACCACGAAGCGGCTCGTGCGCAATGGCGTCTCGCTCGTGCTTGATCCCGGCGACGAAACGACGATCTCAGCGGCGATCAAAATGCGCGACACCGTTGGCGGCAGCGAACTGACCGCGATCAGCATGGGGCCAGGCAGCACGCAAGAGGCGCTGCGCCGCTCGCTGGCAATGGGCGCTGACAAGGCTATTTTGATTACCGACCCCGCCCTGGCCGGTTCAGACGCGCTGGCGACGGCGCGCGTGCTGGCGGCGGCGATCAAGAAGGAACAACCTGATCTGATCTTCTGCGCCACCGAGAGTACCGACGGCTACACCGGCATGGTTCCCGGCGGCATCGCCGAATTTCTCGGCCTGCCGCAGTTGACGTTCGCGCGCGAGATCAAGATTGAAGGCAACAAAGCGATTGCCAAAAGAGTGACGCAGACCGGCTACCAGACCATAGAATGCTCGCTGCCAGCCGTCGTTACCATCGCCAGCGGCTCGTTCGAGGCCATTTATCCGACGATGAAAGGCATTATGAGCGCGAAAAAGAAGCCGTTTACGCAATTTGCTCTGGGCGACCTGGGCATCGACGCGGCGCAGGTCGGCGCGACCGGAGCGCGCGAGCAGATCGTGACGCTGGGCAAGGTCGAGGCGCGCGCCGCCGGACAGGTGATCAAAGATGACGGTAACGCGGCGCAAGCCATCGCGGACTACTTGCAGCGCAGTCAGTTACTCTAGCGTGAGGAGAGCATGAAGACATGGCAAAGACAATCTGGGTTCTTGTTGAACTGGAAGAGGGCAAAGCGGCCCGTTCATCGCTAGAAGTGCTGGGCAAGGCCGCGCAATTGGGCCGCGCCGAGGCCATTGTGTTGGGCGCGGCGGCAGCCGAAGCCGCTCCGACGCTGGGAGAATACGGCGCAGAGAAGGTTTACGTCCACGCCGATCCGGCCTATGACAACTATCTTACCCTGCCTGCCGTCGATACGATCAGCAGCCTGATCAAAGACCATCGGCCTGACCTTCTCTTGCTGGCAACGACCTATGATCTGCGCGATATTGCCGCCCGCCTGAACGTGCGCAACAGCATGGGACTGATCACCGACGCGACCGATCTGGCCTTCGAAGGCGACGCCTTGCGCGTGACCGTGCCGTGGGGCGGCGAAAATATGGTCACGGCGACGCATCCTCAGCAGGGAACGGGCATCGTGTTGACGCGCCCGAAAGCGTTCAGCGTGGCCCATTACGAGGGACGGACGGCGGAGATCGAGACGCTGAACGTCACCCTCAATGCCGCCTCACAGCAGATCAAAGTGCTGGAGCGCATCGAGCAGCCCAGCGAAGGGCCGTCATTGGAGGATGCCAGCGTCATCGTGAGCGGCGGTCGCGGCCTGGGCAAAGCGGAGAACTTTCACCTCGTTGAAGAACTCGCAGAGGTCCTCGGCGGCGCTCCCGGAGCCACGCGCGCCATCGTCGATGCGGGCTGGCTCCCCTACAGCTACCAGGTCGGGCAAACGGGCAAGACGGTCAAACCGACCCTCTACATCGCCTGCGGCATTAGCGGCGCGATCCAGCATCTAGCGGGCATGAAAGGCTCGAAATTCATCGTCGCCATCAACAAAGACGAGAACGCGCCCATCTTCTCCGTCACCGATTTCGGCGTCGTTGGCGATGCCCTTACGATCCTGCCGCAGTTGATACAAGAGGTCAAGAAGCGCAAAGCGTCGTAAGCGCCGCTATCCCATCTGGCACGGTGATGCTATAATAGGCGAGAGGCGAATCATCAGAGGAGGAGAAATATGCCAACCCCAACCGAAGAGGTTCAGACAATGTTTGATCGGCTCTCGCC
>DATLSW010000272.1:0-3787 GCA_035533955.1 Ktedonobacteraceae bacterium
TCGCGCTCGCTATCCCACGGATAGCCCTTTGCCTGCGCGACCTGCCAGGCGCCAATATCGGAAACGCCCACAAAGCTGAACAGGTTGGAAATACCCGCCATCGGCACGGCAGCCTTGAAGCGGCCCGTCTGCCCAATAATGAACATGCTCATGTAGCCGCCGTAGCTGTAGCCGGTCACCACCAGTCGCTCTGGATCGGCGACGCCGCGCGCGACGCACTCATCGACGCCAAGCATAATATCCTGGTAGTCCTTGCCGCCCCAATCACCGATGACCGAGCGCATGAACTCCTCGCCGCAGCTCGTGCTGCCGTGCGGGTTACAATAGAAAACGGCGAAACCCTGCTCGGCAAAAAATTGCCAGATCGGACTCATACCGACGCCATACGCCCCGTGCGGCCCGCCGTGAATGGTGAGCAGGAGCGGATAGCGCACGCCCTCGCGCGCGCCAACGGGGCGCAGCAGCCAGCCGTCGATCTCGTCACCGTTCGCGCCACGATAGCTTATGCGCTCGGCCTGGGGCCAGATATATTCACCCATCAGCCGATCATAGAGATGCGTAATCCGGGTCGCTTCCTGCTCGCCCTGTCCAGCAGCAGGCAGCAGATACAACTCAGGCGGTTGATGTACATGTTCCTGCATAATCAGGAGGTGTTGCTGATCGGGCAGCAGCGCAAGGGTAAAGACAACATGCTCGCCCGATGTCAACATTTCTATAGCCCTTGTCTGCATATCCAGACGCGCGACGTGCGCGCAGCCGCGATCGGTGGCAATGAAAAAGAGATAGCGCCCGTCCGCGCTCCACTGCGGCACGTAAGGTCCGGGTACGCTAAATCTGCCGCCAGCGGCGGGCAGCGTTTCGTGATCGAAATCGCGCGTCAACGTCTCACTTGAACCATCTTCGCGCGCAACGAGTACCAGCCGCGGGGTGCTGCTCGCATAGATTCGCTTATCTTCTTCCGCTACCAGTACAACGGAACGTCCATCCGGTGACCACGAGTAGTTGCCAATCTCCAATGTATTGTCCGTGAGGCAGCGCGCCTCGCCGCTTTCGCGGTCGATCAGCCAGAAGTCATTGATAAAAATAAAACTGTGGCGGCTCTCGTCGCGGTTGCATAACACGCTGATCGCGCTGCTGTCGGGCGTCCACTGCGGCAAGACATGATCGATGTCGCCGTTCGTGAAACGGCGAATGCTGACGAACCCGGCGGGAACAGCCTCATCAGAGGGCGCGGGCATGACGAAAACATGGCTGAAGGTATCGAACAGGCCGCGTCCGTCGAGGCGATAGTTAATCGAGGTGATCGTGCGCAGGCGAATGCGCTCGTCGTCCTCGCGCCGTTTCTTCTCGTCGGCGCTCTCGGTCTTGCGCCCCGCGAGCAGATCATCGTCGTCGTCCAGAGCGGCACTGGCCGTGAAGGCGATCCATTGTCCATCCGGCGACCATGATGCCTCGCTCACACCGCGCAGCATGTTAGTGAGCCGATACGCCTCGCCGCCGCTGCTATCAACGCACCAGAGCTGATTTTTCTCGCCCTCGCGGTTCGAGAGAAACAGCATGCGGCGGCTATCGGGCGACCACACCGGGCTGCTATCGCTTTTGAGGCCGTTGGTCAGTTGACGCGACTCGCCAACCGGCTGCCCGTCTTCATCGAGATGAAGCAGCCAGATAGCGCTGCGATTCTCGTTGCTGGCCTTGTCGGTACTTTGCAGCGCATAGGCTACGCGCCGACCATCGGGAGAAACGGCAATAGCGTCGAAATAGTTGATCGCCCAGAAATCATCCAGGGTGAATTTGCGGCGTTCGGACATCGTGCAACCTTTCTTTTCTGAAAGAACAGGGAAACGCTCCCGCAAACTGAACCATTGCAGGAGCGCACTTCAATCACCATCCCTGACGGCCAACGCCGTCTGATTATCCGTTACTGCACGGAACCTTCATAGATGCCCATGACGGTATTAAGGAACTTGAGCGCGGCATCTTTTTTGCGCTGGAACGAGTTGCGACCAATGATCGAGCCGAAGCCGCCGCCATCGCGAATGGCGCGCGCTTCGATAAAGAACTGATCATCGTTGGTGGACGCGCCGCCGGAGAAGATGACGATACGCCGCCCATCAAAGGCGCTCTGCACGACGTGGCGCACGCGCTCGGCCTGCGTGGCGATGGGAATTTCGTATTTCTGATAGACTTTCTGCGCTTCGGCCAGTTCGATATGCTCAGTGGGCAGCTTGGTCTTAATGATGTCCGCGCCCAATTGAGCGGCAATCTGCGAGGCGTAGGCCACCACGTCAATCGCGGTTTCGCCCGCCTTACTCAGGTCACTGCCGCGTGGATATGACCAGACAACCACAGCCAGACCAACAGACTTGGCCTCCTCGGCCAACTCACGCAACTGCTCGTACATCGTCTGAGCATTGGCCGAGCCGGGATAAATGGTGAAGCCGACGGCGGCGCAGCCCAGGCGCAGCGCGTCACCCACACCAGCGGTGACGGCGGAAAGCGGATCGCTCTCGTCGTGCAGCAGATCGTGGTTGTTGCACTTCAAAATGAGCGGAATCTCTCCGGCAAATTCGGCTGCCCCGGCCTCTATGAAGCCCAACGGCGCGGCATAGGCATTGCAACCGGCTTCAATAGCCAGTTGGAAGTGGTAACGAGGATCGTACCCGGCAGGATTGGGCGCGAAACTGCGGGCTGGGCCATGCTCAAAGCCCTGATCTACCGGCAGAATGACCATCTTGCCGGTGCCGCCCAGGCGACCATGATTGAGCATACGGGCTAGATTGGTACGGACGCCAGGATTCTCGCTGGTATACCAGCTTAAAATTTCACGAATGCGATCGTTCATATCTTGTTTACACTCCTCATTAAGCAACATGTTGACTACAGACAATGGAGCCGTCTCCCTGTATTGTATCATCTGTAGCGAAGAAACAAAAACTGGGAGTTCCAGGATGATGCTTGCCATTGAAGTGAAACCCCCTGGCGCAACGCATTGCGCCGCCACATTTCAATTGCTGCTGCGCCTGCATTCTCATCATAAATACACTATTGTCAATAGATAGGCGCGGCCATTGTTACTTTAGATAAATTGACACGTTCATATACAAAGGTGGAGAAAACCATCGTTTATTTGGACAAACGCATCTGAAAACATTGTTGATAAGGCGATATCCGTAGTGGCGCGGGCCTGGCCGCCCTTCTATGCGATATTTCATGTTTTGGGCGGGGCAACCCACAGCCCCTACGGGAGAGCGATCTGGACAAAGGAGAACAGCATGACCGATACAGGTTTTGAACAAATTGCCGAGGAAATCTTCGCAATCAAGGAACGCATGGAGGAACTACAGGCGGAAAACGCTGAACTACGCCAGCAGATCGCGGATTTGCGCGAAGGACGGGGCATTTTTCTCGATATTCTCGGCCAGCGTTTCCCGCTGCGAGCCGGAATGGTCGCTGTTCCACAGACCGCCGCTAGCAGCAGCGCCGCAATGCTGGATGAACCGGCCATCACTGACACTCCCACTATTGCGATTACGGAAATCTCACTCCCAGAATCCCTCTCTTCCGAGGAAGCTATTGATGAGCAGGAAGAAATTGAACTGGCAGAATTCCCGACCTTCCTCGAAGAGATGCTCGTTGATGAACTAACCTCAGCCGCCAATACTGGAGCGATCTGGGAAGAGCCAGATACCCAGAAACAGCCGTCGATCAAAGATATCGATTCCGCGAAGAACATCGATGAAGAACAAAAAGCGGCACTGCGCAAGGCGCTGATCGGTAGCTTCTT
>DATLSW010000273.1:0-48905 GCA_035533955.1 Ktedonobacteraceae bacterium
AAAATTGTTATTTGTGCAAAGGTACCATCAGGATTAAGAATACCTATGTTGTAGGATTGCTGTTTGCCATTGCCATTCCAGCAGACCATATAGGTATATACACCATTCTGGAGAGAGCCGCTGACCCCCATAACCTGCCCATCTATAACCAGATGCGCGCCCAACTCAAGATCACTACCGGTAATGATGATTGTCGTCTGCCCACCAGAGTGAGAAGGCGATATAAATTGCACATTCTGGAGATGTGGCACGCTGCCACCCAGATCAGCAAGTGTAACGGTCGTCGCCAGCCGTTCTACCAGAGCCAGTCGAGGTAAAAGTCCGCGCAAGACCTGACGCGCCTGTATTTCAAACGTAGCGAGTCTACTCTTCAGTTGATCGCGTTGCGCCCCAGCCGGAACCTGGTTGATTGACTGAACCGCGTTTTTAATTTGCTGATCCAGTTTCTCTAACTGCTGCTCATATGCCTGCGCATCGGATAGATTAGCAAGGTCGGTCAGCGTGTTGAGCCGATCATTCGCAAATTGCAGGTCGAGCGTTGCACGACCTACAGGCGAACCGCTCAGCGAGATTCGCACATTTTGTTCCCATTGATTCAGCGCATAAAGGGGATTGTTGGGATTAGTAACCTGAGACGAGACCATTAGTATGCCGCATGTGAGCAACACCAGCAGCAAACAGCCGGTCAGGGCTACAGCAAAAACAGGACGGGTTCGCATGAGCCGATGTGGAGAGAGCCTGTTCCACCAGGAACGCTGGGACGGCTGGAGGCGCTGCATAGCATTGTGTACGAGCATCTTTTGCTCTAACTTTTCAGCAAAATCCGAGTCAACCTGTACAGCAGATGCCAGTTGAATATGGCGCGCCAGGGCAACCAGCTCGTTCACCTCCTGATCGCTAGCAGGCAATAGAGATGGCAACAGGTCAGGGGATGTGTGAGCAGACCAGATCGAGTTGTCCTGTCTTTCAAGCTCTTCATTAAGATGTTCATAAAGAGGATTCATCGTACCCCCCCTGGATTCTGCATTTGCATGGGAGCTGTCCGGTCAGGCGGTGTTTTCTTTGCCAACAACCGTTGTAGACTATGCAGTGCGCGAAACTGCAAAGCCTTCACAGCATTATCATTTTTGCCAAGCATACGTGCGACAGTGGCTACGTCATATCCCAGCAGTAACCGACCAACCAGTACCTGGCGTTGCTCTTCCGTAAGCATATTTATCGCTTTGACCGTAGTGTTCCATTCATCGCGTGCCTCTGCCCAACGAACCGGGTCGCTATCAGGATGGCTCGCGGGGATTGTCAAGCTTTCGGCGCCTCCCTCTTTGTCTCCCGAAGTTGCTTCGAGCGGAACATGAACCGGCAGCTTCTCGCGTTTGCGATAATAACCTGCCACGCTGATACGCGCAATCTGTAGAATCCAGGCAGCAAAACCTGCCTCATCGCTCGTTCGAAGCTGGCTGATTCCTTCGACCATCTTCAAAAATACCTCCGAAGTGAGATCTTCCGCTGTCGCACGATCAGGAACGCGGGTAGCAATGTAGCCAAATACGCCGGGCAAGAACTCACGGTAGAGCGTACTCAGCGCCTCAGATTCACTGCGCCGCGCAGAATCAAGCAGGAGCGTGAAAATAGATGAGCGATTCCCCGTGTCGGGGATATGGCTCCCGGACGTTCGACGCCAGGAAAACATGAACATTCCTCTCCCAAGAAAATAGTAAAAGGCCCGAGGTAACCAGAGGATTACAAGGTCATACAATCCGAGTCGATGTTGGTGTGCAACACCTTCTGCACATTACATTTCCTTTTTCGGTGATCGATGGCCTCTGTTGCACACTTCCCCTGGTAAGAGAGTTGCAATTAGCAGCATTTTAGTTACGGGTAAAGGAAAATGCAATCAAACTGGCCCATCTGGGTATTTGCACCCGCGCTTTCTCAGGCCGTAACCAATAACGGGTGAAATACAACTACCTTACAATCAGCTCTATCATCCTGTGTGAAAGCTGGCACAATTCCATTTTTATCTGGCAGCGATTGCAATCGACCAGCCAGATACATGTAAAGGGAGCCGCATGTCTGTATCTGTCACTACCAGTATGCTGTTGTCTGTTCTTCCTGATCGGCATTTGATGGTCAATGCTGCGTCTTTCTTTTTTCAAGGAGAAGTTCGATGAGTCTCACCATTTGCCTTGCCGCGAGTACCATTGAATACCCTGAAGGAGGTGGTCATCTATGGGTCTATCTCAACTGGGCTCTTGGTCTACAGGCGCTTGGATGCCGGGTTATCTGGCTCGAGGGGATTGACCCCGCAATGCCTGTGCAACAAGTGCGGACCCTGACTTCGATGCTGAAGTCCCGTCTGGAGTCTTATGGATTAGCAGACGATGTGGCCCTTTGTTCCTGGGACGGCGCGCCACTGCCACAGGCTATGACGGAGAAGTGCCTGGATGTCGATGCCGCAGTCGAGGCGAATTTGCTGCTGAATCTGGCTTATAGTATCCCTTCCCAGGTCGTGGAACGTTTCCAGCGTACGGCTCTGGTGGACATCGATCCGGGCCTGCTACAGCTATGGATGAGCGCGGGGCTGGTGAACCCTGCCCAACACGACGTATACTTCACTATTGGGGAAACGGTGGGAAAACCAGCCGCACGATTTCCCGATTGTGGCTTGCAGTGGCATTACACGCCGCCAGCGGTTTTTTTGCCCGCGTGGCCGATGACTCGGACAAGTTCGAGGGCGCCGTTCACCACCGTTTCAGGCTGGTGGGAAGATTGGATAGAATATCAGGGAGAAAATGTCAACAATGATAAGCGAACTTCGTTTCTCGAGTACGCAGACCTTCCATTGCATACATCAGCGCAACTGGAATTAGCGCTGTGTTTGTCAAACGAGGACGATGAGGATCGGCGATTTCTGGAGCAGCGAGGCTGGAAGATTCGCGATTCATGGGAGGTGGCCCCGAATCCCAAACAATACCAGTCCTACATTCAACGATCTCGTGGCGAATTTAGTTGCGCGAAACCATCCTGTATGCTGCTGCAAAATGCCTGGATCAGCGACCGAACTCTGTGCTACCTGGCTAGTGGTAAACCGGCAGTGGTCCAGCATACAGGTTCCAGCAACTTCCTACCGGACGCGGAAGGGCTGTTTCGTTTCCACAACATAGAAGAAGCGGCTCGCGCGCTTACTATGGTGCAGTCAGACTACGAGCAACAATGTATACTCGCGCGCCATCTGGCGGAAGATTATTTTGACGCACAGAAGGTCGTTGGATCGGTACTGGAGCGAGCATTAGCCTGAAAGCGAGGTTGAAGATGAACAGTTTTTTCGTAAGCTCCGGATCAGGAGATCGAATCGTCGCTATTTTGTCCTATCACAAAATAGGGAAGCCATCCGTCCCTGATTGGGACACCTGGTTCCATATACCTGAAGCCATCTTTGCGCAACATCTGAGCTACCTGCGTGAAAATAGCTGGCATGTGATCAGCCTCGAAGACTTTCTCAGGTCTCTGACGGAACCGGATAGTTTGCCCCAGCAGTCAGTATTACTGACCTTCGATGATGGCTACCAGTCGCTGCGCCGCGTTGCACTTCCCTGGCTGATCAAATTTGGATATCCGGCAGTCGTCTTCGTGCCATCCGATTTCATAGGAGGGCGCAACTGGTTCGATGCTGACAATGAGCCTGAAGATGTAATGTGTGATTGGGACGATTTGCGGGAATTGGAGCGCTGCGGCGTTTCCGTGCAATCCCACGGGGTCTCGCACCGGGCATTTTCTGAGCTTGACCTGGCGCAGCAAAGGGAAGAATTGATGCGATCTAAAGCAGTCCTTGAGGAAGGGCTGAATAAACCCGTCAACGTCTTTGCGTATCCCTATGGAGATATGGGAACGAACCCTGACGTACAGCGCAGCTTGCTGAAGCAGGCTGGTTATATTTCTGCTTGTCTGTACGGGGGAAGACCAATCCGTTTACCCATTACCAACCCCTATTGCCTGAGCCGTGTAGCAATGGGTCCTGATACTGATCTATACGCGGAACTGGAGCAAGGAACCTGATGAACGAGAGTCCTGAAACTTTAGTGGAGGAGAAAACTCCAGGCACACTGCGCCTGATGCGGCGTTTGTTGCGCAGGTGCGCGCCTGGTCAGATACCGATGATTGCCCTGGGGCTGGCCGTGTCATTAGTAAGCGCGGGCGCTGCGCTGCTCCAGCCATGGCCTTTGAAGCTGGTTGTTGATAATGTCGTAGGCAATCATCCGCTTCCTGCTCCACTGGCCGACCTGGCTGGCGTCATCACTACCCATACCGCTCTCACCTCATCCCCAAAGGTAGCGCTGCTGATTATTCTTTGCCTGGGAGTGCTGGTGATCCAATCGCTTGTAAGTATACTCGAGGTTTTCAGTACCTACCTGCTTGTTTCTATTGGCCTACGCATGGTATTCAAATTACGCTGCTCACTGTTCGATCACATTCAACAGTTATCGCTGTCGTTTCACGATGCGACTGCCGTGGGGGATTCGCTCTATAGAGTCACCTGGGATACCTACTGTGTACAGGAACTATTCAATAGTGGTATTATCCCGGCTCTCACTGCCACTTTCACTCTCGTGGGTATCGCTATCGTGATGCTTTCTTTAGATTGGAAGGTGACGCTTGCCGCTCTGATGATCGGTGTGCCACTCGTGTTGTTCATTCGACGCATGGACAGGCCGATGACAGAATTCTCGCTGCGGGTACACGAGCGTGAGAGTGACATCAGCTCACGCGTGCAAGAAACGTTGACGGGTATCCGGGCGGTTCAGGCTTATGGGCGTGAGGAGTTTGAAGGTGTTCGCTTCCGCCAGCATGCCAATGCCAGTATGCGTGCGAATCTCCGGCTCACGGTCCTTGAAAGCGGTTCCCAGGCAGTGATTGATCTGCTGCTCGCGGCTGGCACGGCGGCAGTAATCGGAGTCACGGCTGTCGAAGCTCTGAGAGGACAACTGACTGTGGGCGACGTGGTACTCCTGGTTGCCTACGTGGCGATGCTCTATCAACCGCTGCAAACGCTGGCCTCCACTGCCGTTGTGGTGCAGAGCGCCGCGGCGGGCGCGCAGCGTGTCTTTGCAGTTTTGGATGCCCCTCCCGATGTAGCTGATACAGAGCATGCCATCGAGCTCCAAGGCAGATCAAGCGGCCATATCGCTTTCGAGCATGTCTCATTTGGCTACAGAGAAGAGCTTCTTACCCTGCAAGACGTGTGTATTGATATTCCTGCTGGCGGGACGGTGGCGCTCGTTGGCCCTTCGGGCGCCGGGAAGACGACGCTGGCAAGCTTGCTTATTCGCTTCTATGATCCCAGGGCCGGTCGCATCACCCTTGATGGAGTTGATCTGCGCAGCCTCACCTTGCAGTCCTTGCGCCGAAACATCGCGCTTGTGCTTCAAGAGCCGGTTTTGTTCTCTGCCAGCATCCGCGAAAATATCGCCTATGCTCGGCCAGGAGTGCCGCTTGAGGAGATTAAGGCAGCAGCTCGCGCGGCGGGCGCTCATGAGTTTATCATGGCATTACCTGAAGGCTACGAGACCGAGATCGGCGAACGTGGTGTCACCCTCTCAGGAGGCCAACGGCAGCGTCTCTCGATTGCCCGCGCATTCTTGAAGGACGCGCCAATCCTGATTCTGGATGAGCCGACGAGTGCGCTGGATGCGGAGACGGAAGCGCAGTTGCTGGAAGCCCTTGAACACTTAAAAATGGGCCGAACCACGCTCATTATAGCCCATCGCTTATCGACGATTCGCAGCGCCGACCAGATCGTCGTACTACAGGATGGGATGGTTGTGGAGGCTGGAACACATGCAGAGCTGATGCACGCAGAAGGTCTTTTCCAGCGACTCTATGATAGCCAGTTTGGAATCGTTTCTCATTAGCATTCCCTGTAACCTCTCTCACCTCTCAAGAACGTGAGTGATTTTCAGACATTTCTGTATGGAGAGTAGTCGCACGTTTCTTATCGATTCCTCTCCCAGGCCGTAACCAATCGCTGATAAATTACAACATTCCTTTCAATAACAACATGTTCTGGTGAGAAAGCCGGAACACTATTTTTTTACCTGACAGCGCCTGCAGTCGCTTCATCAGATACATGTAAAGGGGAACTACATGTCTGTATCTGTCAATACCGGTGTCCGCCCCTCTGTACAAGGCAAATTTCTCTTTTCTGGTGAGAAAAAGCTGTATATTCGCGGCGTCACCTATGGGACATTTCGTCTCGATCAAGATGGCAATGAGTGCTACGACCCGGACGTAGTCGAGCAGGATTTTGCTATGATGGCAGCAAATGGCCTGAATGCAATCCGCACCTATACCATGCCTCCGCGCTGGTTGCTGGATATGGCGCAGCGGCACGGTCTCTATGCCATGGTAGGGCTGCCGTGGGAGCAACATATCACATTTCTCGACGACAAGAAACGCGCCGCGTCGATAGAGGAACGAGTGCGCAAAGGGGTGAGAGATTGCGCCGGTCATCCAGCGGTGCTTTGTTATGCCATTGGCAACGAAATTCCCTCTTCGATTGTGCGCTGGTACGGGCATCGCCGTATCGAATGTTACCTCGAACGGCTCTATCGCGCCGCAAAAGCCGAGGACCCCACGGGACTCGTTACCTATGTGAACTTCCCATCTACCGAATATCTCGAGTTGCCTTTCCTCGATTTCCTCGCTTTCAATGTCTACCTCGAGTCGCCGCAGAATCTCGAGTCCTATCTTGCACGCCTGCAAAACATTGCTGGTAATCGGCCTCTGGTGATGGCCGAGATGGGGTTAGACAGCCGCAGGAACGGCGCGGCAAAACAGGCCGAGACGTTAGACTGGCAGATACGCGCGACATTTGCTGGCGGATGCGCCGGTTCGTTTGTCTTTGCCTGGACAGATGAGTGGTACCGGGGAGGCTATGAAATCGAAGATTGGGATTTTGGCATTACGAGCCGGGACCGGCAGCCCAGGCTGGCGCTGGAAATTGTGCGCAAGGCATACAGTGAAGTGCCATTTCCAGCAGATTTACCCTATCCACGCGTCTCCGTCATTGTTTGCAGCTACAACGGTCAACGCACGCTGCGCGATTGTTGCGATGGTCTGCTGAAGCAGGAATATCCAAACTACGAGGTCATCCTCGTCAACGATGGTTCTAGCGACATGACCCCGGCTATTGGTCAGGAATATGGCATCAAGGTCATTACCACTGAAAACCATGGTTTGAGCAAAGCGCGCAACATTGGTTTGGAAGCTGCCACAGGCGAAATTGTAGCCTATATCGACGATGACGCTCGCCCTGACCCTCACTGGCTGACTTATCTGGCAACCACTTTTATGAAGAGCGAGTACGCGGGAGTGGGTGGCCCCAATATTGCACCACCTGGTGATGGGCCAATCGCTGATTGTGTTGCCAATGCTCCCGGTGGTCCTATTCATGTCCTTCTCTCTGACCAGGAGGCAGAACATATTCCAGGCTGCAATATGGCGTTTCGTAAATCGTGCCTTCAGGCTATCGGTGGCTTTGATCCCCAGTTCCGTATTGCCGGCGATGATGTCGATGTGTGCTGGCGCTTGCAACAGCGAGGTTGGAAATTGGGTTTCAGCCCTGCTGCCATGGTCTGGCATCACCGCCGCAATTCGGTAAGGACGTACTGGAAGCAGCAAAAGAACTACGGCAAGGCGGAGGCTTTGTTAGAAAAGAAATGGCCTGAGAAGTACAACGCGATCGGTCACTTGACATGGGCCGGAAGACTCTATGGTCCCGGCGTTACCCGATCACTCAATTTATGGACGAGCCGCATCTACCAGGGTACATGGGGAAGTGCGCTCTTTCAATCCGTCTACCAACCAGCGCCAAACACATTCTGGTCTCTGGCGCTGATGCCTGAGTGGTACCTGCTTCTTCTGCTTCTCACGGGTTTGTCCCTGATCGGTATTTTCTGGCCTCCGCTCTTCTTCACACTGGCATTACTCATACTGGCATGCGGTATACCTGTTGTCCAGGCATGTCTAAGCGCCAGAGAAACAGTGCGCAGGGTAGCAACGAGTGACGCCCCTATGAGGATACGACAGCAAGCCGCCAGGCTAACGTTGTACAGCCTGACGGCATTGCTGCACCTGCTCCAGCCATTGGCACGCCTGAACGGACGTCTGCGCGGCGGATTATCGCCCTGGCGCTGGCGCGGCATAGCTGGTTATGTACTGCCGAGGCCATCTGTATCCACCACCTGGAGCGAGCAGTGGCAAGATCCTCTTGAACATTTGCGTTCCATTGAAGCAACTACGTATGCGATTGGCAGCTATGTTCGGCGCGGCGGCGATTACGACCGTTGGGATATGGAGGTTCGTGGTGGAATATTTGGAGCCGCCCGTATGCGTATGGCAGTTGAAGAACACGGCGCGGGCAAGCAACTGCTGCGTTTCAGTTTCTGGCCGAGATGTTCGTTTACCGTCCTGGCGCTGATCCTGGTATTTGCTCTTCTCTCAACCGGAGCCGCATTCGCGCGAGCCTGGACCGCGTCGGCTATTCTCGGCAGCACGGCCCTGCTGCTAGCTATACGCATGTTCGAGGAATGTGCGAACGCCATAACAACGCTTCGACGCGTGTTAAAACAGCCAGAGAAAATAGTTGAACAATCCAGGGGCGCGGCTCGCAATACTGTGGGAGGGAAGCCTGAGCCAGGGCGAACTCGTGAGCCAGAGCGACTGCAAGGGTCACCCCTACCATATACGGGTTCTCTAGATTAATGAACTGTAGGGCAGGGGCGACTCTTGTGGTCGCCTTATTGAAAAATGATTGGAGTTGATGCGTATGAAACCGCTGCGTATTATTGTCGTTGGCACGCTTGCATCCAACCCATATGCAGGAATGGCCTGGATGCATATGCAGATCGCGGCCGGCTTGCAACGGCTGGGACATGACGTTTACTACTTCGAAACCACCTCCGCCTGGCCCTATGACCCCATACGCCAGGAGATAGTCGGGGATTCGGACTACGCGCTGCCATATCTGGCGCGGCTCGCGGAAAGCTTTGGGCTGGGAGGTCGCTGGGCTTACCGGCGCAGTTACTCGGATAAAGAGTGGTTTGGTTTGAGCCGCGGCAAGGCTGAGGATTTACTTGCGCACGCCGATGCCGTATTGAATGTGGCAGGAGCAACCAAGCTTGGTGAGGAAGGATTGAAAGTAGGACGCCTGATATATTATGGCACCGATCCTGTATTCGACGAGATTGCCTTTGCCAATGGAGATGAAAATACGCGCAGATTCATTGCGGAGCATGATGACATCATCACTTATGGCGAGAACATTGGTAGACCAGATTGCCCAATACCATCCTTGCCTGGTCTTTGCGCCAGAACGCGCCAGCCAGTCTTACTCGATCTCTGGCAGCGTAATCCTCCTTTAAGGAAAACGTTCACCACTGTGAGCAATTGGAAGCAGGACGGACATGATATCGATTTCCAGGGTGAAACCTACTATTGGAGCAAGCATTATGAGTTTATGAAGATTCTGGGCCTGCCGCGGCTGGTAGATCAACCTCTCGAGCTGGCTATGGGATTGGCCTACCTTCAGCCTGACACGCTGAACATGCTTGAGTCGAACGGCTGGCGCTTAGCCGACGCGCAGACATTTTCTATGGACCCCTGGCTCTACCGCGATTATGTGCAGGCTTCACGCGGTGAATTTACGGTTGCCAAAGATCAGAACGTGCGCCTGCGCAGTGGCTGGTTTAGCGAGCGCAGCGCCTGCTACCTGGCGGCCGGGCGACCGGTAATCACCCAGGACACAGGCTTTGGAACGGTCTTGCCTACCGGGGAGGGATTGTTCGCATTTAACACTATGGAAGATATCCTGGTCGCTTTCGAAGCCATCAACGCGGACTACGAAAGGCATAGCAAGGCGGCCAGAGCCATTGCAGAGCAATACTTCAGGGCGGAGACGGTCCTGGCGAAACTTCTAGGCGATTTAGGATTTTGATCTACTGATCTTATTCCGACTGGAAACGCCGCTTGATCGCGGCCAGAGCTTCGCGCTTATCCGGTTGGATAAGGAGGATGGATGGGAAAATGAAGCGATATTTGATCGTTAATGCCGACGATTTCGGTCTGAGTTTTGGCGTGAACCGGGGTATCATCGAGGCATTTGAGCATGGAATTGTGACGAGTACCAGCTTGATGGTCAACTGGATTGGAGCAGCGGAGGCGGCTGCTTACGCTCGCAGGCATCCTAAATTGAGTATCGGGCTGCACCTGGACCTTGGTGAGTGGGCGTATCGAAATGGAGAATGGGTAATCTTATACGAGGAGGTTCCCCTGGATGATGCTCAATCCATAGAAAACGAGGTAGCGCGCCAGCTTGCCTCGTTCCGCTTCTTTCTTGGCAAAGATCCTGCCCATATCGACTCCCACCAGCATGTTCATCGCGAGGAACCGGTACAAGCCATAGTAGCCAGGGTTGCGCGGGAGCTATCAATCCCATTGCGACATTTCAATCCAACAGTCGGCTATTGCGGGAATTTCTACGGACAGACGGCTGAGGGCGAGCCATTTACCGAAGCCATCAGTGTAGAGGGGCTGATCAAAACGCTAGAAGCATTGCCTTCCGGCATTACGGAACTCTGCTGTCATCCCGGCTACAGCGAAGAACTGGATACGATGTATAGAGCGGAACGCGCAAGAGAAGTGCAGACGCTGTGCGACCTCAGAGTGTGGGCCATCCTCGACGGGTTGGAGATAGCATTGTGTTCATTCGATGATATTGGCGAAATCGTGTCATCGGGTATCTGATCCGGCGAGTCCTGGACACAGCCGAAACCCCGCTCATGATCCGATGTCGTCCATCAGTATCTTGCTTCCTGCTTCTCGTACTCCTGGTTCCCGACTCATCGCAGGACGAGATGCGCCAAAGCGTGGCTCCTGCTCCCATGCCGGATGCACCACGCGCCGTGACGGGAGTGTTTCGTCCATCAGCAGCGCGACCAGCACTCCACTCATGATCATGAGGGCGGCGGCGAACCAGAAGCCCGCCAGCAGTCCAAAGGCATCCGCGACGATCCGTTCATACACCCAGGCACAGGGGGTATCCATCAACTTTTTGCAAACTTACGCCGGTTGATGTATGGAGGCCAGGGCGACCCTTGCGGTCGCCCTGGCACTTTGCAAACTGTTGCCCAGGCTCATGAGCGAAATCCATTATCAGGCGTTGAACGCTCTTATGCCATCACCTGGAAGAACTGAGAGAGGCAATCACTCGTTCCAGGCGAGTTCGCGCCTCGCCTGCCAGTTGTTGTAATGCGGGATTGTGAACGATGCCGAGCATTGCAACGGGATCGGCAATTTCTACACGCGTCCTTTTCCCCTTATCTCCAGCGTCGTCATGCGCTTCATAAACGACGACGTTACAGGGCAGCAGCAATCCGACATCGTGATCAAGCTCAAGGGCTCGATGCGCAAGTTGGGGATTGCAGGCTCCAAGAATGGAGTAACGCTCGTAATCTATGTTGAGTTTGGCTTTCATCGTTGCCTGAACATCGATCGTAGTGAGTACTCCAAACCCTTCAACTTTTAGCGCCTCTGTCACACGCTCGACTGCCTCATCAAACGGCAGGTTGACCGTAGTGCCAAATCCATAGTCGGGACCTTTCGTTGTAGGCGGTTGTGTATTTGTCATTGTCGTTTCTTCCTTTCCGATTGGAAATGTCATCTGCACATTTGCGGGGTGTGTCCTCATGCAAAAAGTGCGATAACAATACTATAGATTACGCGCATCAATTATCTTTGCGCTTAATAGGCGATAGATGAAGTTGAGTACCTTGTGAACGCACGGTTCATCGTCGCAACCCTCAAGTACTGCCGCCTGTACTACTATCGCAGCTACTGCTGCTCAAATTGCCGGTAACACCACTATTCATTCGCTGTGCAACCTGCGAGATACGACGCTGCACATATGTATGACCGCACTGCGGGCAGGGTACCGCGTCAGCCTGGCTGAAGCTCACAATTTTTTCAAATGCCGCTCCACATTGGGAGCAGCGATACTCATACATCGGCATATATATCCTATACCTCCCGTATTGTTTCTCCGCTACAGATTATTTTTTCGCGCTGATGGTTACTTGCTGGCATTGAAACCTAGCGTACGCGCCTGTGAAGCAAACTGCTCTTGTATGCCTACACATACCACATCACATAACGTCAATGCTGTACGATCAGCGATCGCATAGTAGATACTGGTTCCCACTTTACGACGACTCACCAGTCCTCCCTGCATCAAGGCGGCCAGGTGTTTGGAAACATTGGGCTGCCCGGCTCCTGTAAGCGAGACGAGTTCTCCCACGTTACGCTCTCCGGCTGTAAGCGCAGCCAGTAACTTGAGGCGCAGCGGTTCGCTAAGCAACCGGAAACGAGCCGCAATCAGGTCGAGCAGCGGTTCGGAAAATCCATGCTCGCTATCGACCAGAGTCCATAAAGCAGACGGAATTATACTTTCTTTCTCAGCGATCTCTTCTCCATCTCTGCATAAAACCGTTTCTTGTTGATCCATACACATCATCCTTCTCAATTGTTCAGCCAGCAAATCTCAGACGTTGGCGCATAAGAGATACTCCAACAGACCGGTACAAATATTTCCTCGCACGAGCATCTATTGGTATTTCTTACCTAAAGCATTGACTCTATGACTATATAGTAATATAATTATAGACATCTGTCAATAGGTTCCGTACTCACTGAAATGTAAAGTACGGAAAGTGAGCAGAACAAGTCAGCAATAGTAAAGGATAATGACAATGTTCCAACGATTTTTTGGAGGATCGAACTCTACCATTCCAGCGATCAGCCCGCCTGATGCCTGGAAACGGCTCTCCCAAACTGGTGCAAAGCCAGTCCTCATCGATGTACGAGAAGGTTGGGAATTTAAGAGCGGCCATGCGAAAGGAGCTAAAAATATTCCTCTGAGCCAGATACAGGAGCGAGTAGGAGAAGTGCCGCGCGATCGCGAAGTTCTGCTTATTTGCCAGAGCGGACACCGCAGTATGCGGGCGGCCAAATTCTTGCAAGATCAAGGCATTGAGCAGATCGTGAATGTGACAGGAGGCACCACTGTCTGGAAAATGCATGGAATCCCTATGGAATAGAGCGAGCGAAAAAGTTCGTGCCTGTTGAAAAAGTTCTGCCAGTTCCTCAACCTGTTGAGGGACTGGCAGAGCTAACGACTGTTTGTCATACTACTTTTATTTGTCACTCTGTCTCTGCGTTGGTATCCTGGAGATGGAGAACCAGTTCCTGGCGCAACTTCTCGTCTCGATCGAGCTGGTTCATGAGGATTTCGGTGATGATGTTGAACGCCTGCATGATGCGCTTATCAGATAGGCTGTAGTAGATGGTGACGCCTTCGCGGCGCGAGTTGACGATATTGGTGGAGCGCATGACGGCCAGGTGTTGCGAGAGATTCGCCATGCGTACACCCGTTGCTTCGGCCAGGTCGCCCACACTGCATTCGCCGCGCTCGTCCAACAATTGAAGCAGTTCCAACCGCAGCGGATTGGCGAAAACAGAGCAGAGTTCGGCGTGCCGCCGGTAAAATTCTTTATCCATAAATGGTCTTTTGCTACCCCTTCGCGCAGCTCGCGCGATCTTTCCTGGCTACACAACAGCCTGAACTTCACAGCAAACTGACTTTTCGTCTCTAACAAAGACGAATACAAACCACCTCTTTATCACTATTGTCGCACAATTGGACATTCAAAGCAAGCGATCTTTATCCATTTGATGAGCTATCCTGGGCGGAAGACTCCTTCGCGGCCCAGATCTGTTTCAGACGCTGTACAATGACGGCGCGCATCTGGCGATTAATGAAGCCCTGTTCTTCCCAACGATTGAGCAGGTTGGCGATCTCTTCGCGGCTGCGCGATGGATCGCCTGCCAGCATCTGCGCGAAATTTTCAATAACTGCCTCTAACTCCATACTCATCTTGCTCACCTTACCATGATATAACCGACGACCGGTAAAATTGGCACAAGAAGGCATAGCAGCAGGCTCAGGCAGATAGACTCGTCGAGCATACCTCGTCTCCGGCTCAGATGAACAGGGAAACGTCGGCATCCTTCGCGTAGTCGATGAAGTGGGTCGCTCCGCACACCTGCTCAACGCCGTCGATAAAATCCTCTGACTTATAGCCGAAAACGTCCATCGTCATACCGCAAGGCATCAGTTTGACACCGGCTTCAACCGCCATTTCCAGCAGTTCTTCAATCGTCGCGACGTTATGGGCCTTAAACATCTTCTTCATGATCGTCGTTCCCATCGCCGTCATGCCAGGTATCGCGCCGACGATGTTGGGTACAGGCATGGGCATAGCTGGATTCCCCAGAGGCGCAACGCTCAGATGTTTCTTCTTGTGAATGATGTTCAGGCCGTAGAATGTGAAGAAAATGCCTACGTCCCAGCCCAGAGCCGCCGCTGTCGTCGCCAGAATCAATGGAGGATAGGCCCAGTCAAGCGTCCCCTTGGTGGCGATGATCGCGAGCCGTGGCGTGCGTGTCTCCTTCTCTGCCTCTTTCTCCTGTAAGTAAGCGTCCACTCGTTCGCGGATGAGACGCTCTATCTCAGGAGACAATCTTTCCTGCTGTGTTTCCGTCTGCATATCCATTGGGCAACTCCTTCCGCAAGCTCACCGCTTGCTGCTTTAGATAACGATGTTACTCCATATTCTACGTGCTAAAAGCACGCTGAACGCCCATTATGCTGCTTCGTGCGTGCCACTTGCTTGCAAGATGACGCTCGCAATATCGTCAGGAGTAACGCCTGGAGCCTGGATGTGGTAATCCTGCCAGAAGAGCGCGACGCGCTCGCGTAACTCCTGCTGCTCCAGCGCCGATCCCAACAACACCTGCTCCAACGCGCCGATGGTATCCTGCGGATAGATGAAGAAATCGCCGCTGAGCGTCACATCATCCAGCAGTTGATCGCGCACGCGGATAGTCGCGCGGATCAATCCTCCGGGCGCTTTATAGGCTGCTTCCTGCACATGAATCCCTTCGGAAATCTTCACGCCGGGACGTTTCAGGCCGCCAGCTTGATCTAGCCACTCTCGGCTGCTGAACACCTCGCGCAGCCTGACCATCTCGCGCAGTTCCCGTTCGGTCAGGTCGCCGAAATAGGCATCGACGCCGAGTGTTTCGGCGATCTGGCTGATCAGGATGCGCTTTCCTTCGTCCCACGATGGCGCTCTGTCGCCAAGCTCGCGGCGAATCGTCGATAAATATTCGCGCAAGCTCTGGTACACCTTGTCGCGAAACTTTTCCGACGGGACTTTGAGGACGCGCGCCATCACTTCGTAATCGAAATCGAAAATCAGGCTGCCGACTACCACCATAGCCTCGCCGATGGTGGCCGCGCCCGTCCCGCCAATTTTGCGTCCCTCGATCTGAATATCGTTGACGGGTCGATGCACTGCCGGAATGCCCATCGCGCGCAGCGCGTTGACCGGCCCGGCAAGATAGCGCGAGTAGACATCCTCTATGCGATAGGGTGCGCGCGAGCGGTGAACGATGAAATGCCAGAAAAGCTGGTTTTTATCCAGGTAAACCGCTCCACCTCCTACTTGCCGTCGTGTAACCGGCAGTCCGTGTTCCTCACAATAAGCCACGTCCACTTCTTTGTCCAACTCCTGGTGATAGCCGAGGCATACATACGGCGTCGCCGGACTCACCAGCGTCAGCGTATCCTCGCTCGCCTCGGTCATCGCCGAGGCCACGGCATGATAGATTACCTGGCTATCGAGCCAGGGAACTGTGCCGCCATCAATGACGCGAAGTTTCATATCGCACCTTCCTCAATTTCCTGGACGAGCGCGGGAAGCGTCCCTGCTCTCTGCCCATCAATCCATGCAGCGATAGCATTGCAATTTGCGCGCCTCGATTTTCTCGCGATATTCTGCAACAGCCTGCACTTGCGGCAGCAGAAGCGGCCATTCCTCGTCAAAGCGAGTCGGCTTTAATCGTATCATCCAGCCGTTGCCATACGGGTCTTTATTCGCCAACAAGATGTTCTGCTTGAAGCCAGCTTCGTTCGTCGCGACGATCTCGCCTGTGAGCGGCGTCGGAAATGGGCCAACCCACTTGGCGCTTTCTATCGTCGCCGCACTCTGACCGCGCTGCAATGTCCGTCCTATCGCTTTGAAGCGGATATGTACGAATTTCCCGCACTGCGCCTGCGCCGGATCGGTCATGCCCATTGTTACGCAGCCGTCTTCGTCGCGCCGCAGCCACACATCGTGTTCCACATCAAAATAGCAATCTTCTGGAAACTCGCACCCGCGATAGATCACCGAGGTCACGTATTGTTTCCCTCCCGCGTTGTTACGCGCAGTGAATGCCCTTTTCATCGAGCAATTGCTGGTAGAGGGCGACGCCTTCATCGCCCGTGACAAGGCTTTTGCACTCTTCGCCCCAGTTTGCCGGTTTCACCTTGACGATCCAACCTTCGCCATACGGGTCCTGGTTGAGCAGACCGGGATTCTTCTTGAGCGCTTCGTTGATAGCTACCAGTTCGCCGCCCACGGGCAGCGGAACCGGCCCGACCCACTTACCGCTTTCAACCGTTCCCGCGCTTTGCCCCTTGCTGAGTGCCTTGCCCACCTTCTTCGGGCTGACCGCAATCACTTTGCCGGCCAGGTGTTGCGCCACATCGGTCACGCCGACCGTCACCACTGAATCCGCGTCTAAGCGCGCCCAGATATGTTTGTCAACCAGGTAGTAGAGATTTTCCGGGATATTGCACCCGTTCGCTTTTGCCATACTGTTGTTCCGTCCCTCTCATTGTATGTTATCAGGCTTCACTCCTCGTGTGCCGCCTCCACATGATAGAGTAACATATCAAACGCCACGAGGCGTATTTCGCGTTCATACGTATCCCAAAACTCTGGATCATGCCCGCGCGGTTTCACCTCTTGCTCGGCATATTCGTCACAGAGCGGGCAATCGAGCCGGTAGTAGAGCCGATCCGTCTTTTCGTCACGCCGCCCGCGCACGTTTTCTCCATGCCGCTCAACCAGGTGAGCATGGAGTTCGCGCCGCGACCCTTCGACACTGCAATACGGACAGTGCATCGCAACCTCCTACGCCTCCGCTGCCGGGCTGGTAGCCGCTACAGCTTTCCGCGCCTCCAACGCCTCGTATACAAGCTCGATGATGTCTTTCACCATGATCTTGCCTTCGTTGCCCGACGTTTTCACGGCGTCTGTGTACATGGTTACATCTTTGGGACAGGCCACGACAAAGTAATCTACGTCACCCAGCGCGACTGCCTCGCGAATGCGATTCTCGCTGGGCCGTTCCGTGACGTCGCCTTCCGTCATCCAGATGCGGCCGCCGCCCGCGCCGCAGCAGAAGCTGTTCTCGCGGCAGCGCCCCATCTCGGTCACACGCAAGCCCAACGCTCCCAGGATCGTGCGCGGCGCGTCAAAGACGCGATTGTAGCGGCCCAGGTAGCAGGGATCATGATAGGTGGCATGTTTGTCGAGCGGGCTTTCAAAACGCAGTTGGCCGCTCTCTATCAGTCGGCACAGCAGCTCGGTATAATGAATGACCTCGTAGTCGCCGCCCAGCGCGGCATACTCGTTCCGCAGAGCGTTCAGGCTGTGCGGGTCGGTCGTGACGATGGTTTTGAACGTCGCTTTGCCCAGCATCTTGATGTTATGTTCGGCGAGCATCTGGAACAGGCCCTCTTCGCCCACGCGGCGTACATCATTGCCGGAGTTACGCTCGCCTTCATACAGAATACCGAAATCCAGGCCGGCTTCCTGAAACACCTTCGCTACCGTGCGCGTCATTTCCTGCACGCGCTGATCGTAGGACGCGAAATCGCCGACGAACCAGAGATATTCCACCGGCTCTTTCCGCGCGTCCTTGATCTTGAACGGGAGAGTTTTCGTCCACTTCGCGCGCAAGCGGTCAGAAGAGCCAAACGAATTGCCGTATTTGGACAGATTGGTCAGAGCTTCTTGCAGCTTGGGATCCATTTCGCCTTCGTCGAGCAGGCTGCGGCGCATCTCTACGATCATCGGTACATGCTCGATGCCCACCGGACATGCTTCAACACAGGCGCGGCATGTTGTACACGCCCACAACGTCTCTGGCTTAATGACGCCGCCCGCGACTATGTTGATCTTGCCATTCGTCCCGTTATCGCCAACGGTGAGAGGGACTGTGCGCTGTCTCAACCACGCCTTGACGCCCAACTGCTCGTCCGCGTGATCGCGCAAGTCCAGAATCAGGTCACGCGGCGAGAGCGGCGCGCCTGACGCGCGTGCCGGGCAGGCGTCGTGGCAGCGCCCGCACCTGGTGCAGGCATCCAGGTCGAGCAGGTGCTTCCAGGTGAAGTCGCGAATCTCGCGATAGCCAGGATGCGCTGGCGCGGGGTCTTCGGGGATAGGCGGCAGTTCAACACCGGCGCGTTCGTCACGAAACGAAACGTTGACGAAATCAGCAAGCATGTGTACCGCTTTGGAGAACGGCACGTAGGCCACAAAGGTCAGCGCCAGCAGCACATGCGTCCACCAGAGAATAAGCCGCCCATCCACAAGTTGCGGCGGCGTCATACCAAACCAGAGATAGACCTGCGAGACGGCGGAGCCGATGGGCGACCACACACCGTTGAGCGGGTGGTCGTGAGCAAGGCGCGTTCCTTCCAGTAAATAGCCGGTAACGCCGATGATCAGCAGCCCGCCAAGAAATATGGCGTCGCCTGTTTTGAAAATACGGCGATCATAGGTTCCAGGCGCGCGATCCACGCGCTTGTAGTCCAATTGCGGTGGCCGTATGAACCAGCGGCGCGCGGCCATCGCCAGCAAGCCCGCGAGAAAGGCGATACCCATTATGTCGAGAACGAGCTTGTAGCCGTCGTAAAAACCGCCGCGATAGAACTGCCAGTTCGTATTGATATTGCGTATGAGGTCATAATCGAGCGCAAGGATGACGGTTCCCAGGAAGAGGGTGATGAAGCCCCACATCAGCAAGAAGTGGAAAATTCCGGCGTAACTATCGCGTTTCTTAATGGTCGCGCTGCGCGCGATCAATTGTATGGCCCGCCCAAAACGACGGAAAAGGTGATCGAAGCGATAATCCGGCTTGCCGTGCAGGTACTTCCGCACCTTGAGAAACACGCCCAGGGCGAAGATCAGCGTGGAGATGGCGGCCAGACTATAGAACGTCACCTCCAATGCTGGTGTGAAAAACTCGAAGATTGGCCGTCCCAGTTGCACCGGGTCGCCTCCCGCTATTGACCAGAGTGTAAGCTGCATTGGGACCTCTCTCTGGGTTATATGGTCTCTCTATTCCGAGCGCACAGCGGCAAGCCGCTCCGCCAGAGCAGGAACAATATCGAAAAGATCGCCGACGATGCCGTAATCGGCCACCTCGAAGATCGGCGCGCTGGCATCGCTATTGATGGCGATGATCAGTTCGGCGTCCTTCATGCCCTGTAGATGTTCCGGCGCGCCGCTGATGCCCACTGCCAGGTACAGTTTCGGCTTCACCGTCAGTCCTGATTTGCCGACCTGCCGCAGTTTGGGCAGCCAACCGCTGTCGATGATCGGGCGCGAAGCTGAAAGAGCAGCGCCCAGCGCCGCGGCCAGTTCCTCCACCATCTCGATATTATCCTTGCTGCCGATACCGCGCCCGACGCTGACCAGTAGGGATTCGCGCGTGATATCCACGTCTCCCGCTTCGGGCATGCTCAATCCTTTAAAGCGCACGCGATCCGCGCCTGATACGCCGCTCGCCACTGTCTGCATCGACGCGGCTGGCACGGATGATTGTCCTTCCGCCGCTGGAAACACGCCCGCAATCACCGAGATAATGGTATGCTGGCTCTCGCTGGCTGTCTCAACGGCGATCTTGCCGCCGTACACCTGGCTGGTAGCGACTACTAGCCCATCCGCGATTTGTGCGTCGCTACAATAGGCGATGAGCGGCCAGTCCAGCGCGGCAGAGAGCGCGGCGGCGAGATCCATGCCCATCGACGTGCTGGCAATCATAGTCAGCGCGGGCTGTTCGTTCCGAAGCAGTATTCTCAGGGCCAGTTCGGCTCGTTCGGGGACGAAATGCTGTAAGGCTGGATCATCCACCACCAGCACATGATCGGCAGCGCCCAACTGCGCGGCCAATCCTTGCGCCTCGTGACCGATCAAGACCGCGACAACGCGCCCGCCCAGCAGCGGGGCAAGCGACCGCGCCTTGCCAAGCATCTCAAACGTCACGTCGCTCAGTTTGCCCTCCAACTGCTCAGCGACGACAAAGACATCATGTTCAGCCATTGATCAGGCCCTCCATATTCCGCGCTCGCGGAGAATATCTATCACTCGCTCAACAACGTCGTCGGTATCACCTTCGAGCATTTCGGCATGCCCGCTCGATTCAGGCTTATACATGCGGCGCACGCTGATACCCGCGCCTGCTCCTACCGGCTCGGCTGCTTCGATCTCCTCAATGGTGGCGGTCTTCATGGCCTGACGCACGCGGCTGACTGGCGCGTAACGTGGCACGGCTCGCGCGGCCTGCACCCCCAATACGGCAGGCAGATCGACCTCAAAGTTCGCCATGATGCCTCCGGCATACTCCTGATGAATAGCGGCAACACGCGCCGCCGCATCGACCTCGATGCCGCTGACCACGCTGACATGCGGCAGGCCAAGATACGTGGCGAGCAGCACACCCACCTGACCATCCAGATCATCAGCGGCCTGCACGCCCGTCAGAATCAAATCGTAGGGCATTGCGCGCATCGCGGAGGCCAGCGCGCGCGCCGCCGTGTGGTTATCGTGACTCTCCTCGAAATCGCCGATGATCTTCACGGCCTTATCGGCCCCTTTCGCGATGCAGGTGAAGAGCATCTCATCGACATCGCCGCTCGCCAGCGCCAGCACCGTTACCGTGCCGCCGTGCGCATCTTTCAGTTGCAGCGCCTCCTCAAGCGCGTTCTCGTCCCACTCATTCATCTTGTACTTGAGCCATTCCCGCTCGAGATCCGTTCCTTCGCTGTTGATCTCCAACTCCTCAACCAGGTCGGGAACCTGCTTGACGGGAACAATGATATTGATTCCCATATCCTTGTATGCTCTCCTCTTTTATTACAACAGGTATATCCGCTCCACGCGGGCGCGATGCGGATCAGCCGCGCATCGACTCATCGATGAGTTCGATGATGTCGCGCACGATGATTTTGCCATCGTTGCCCGTTGATTTGACAGCGTCCTCAAAGCGAGAGATCTCATAAGGGCAGCAAACGGCCAGGACATCCGCGCCGGTACTGACCGCTTCGCGCACGCGCCGCTCTGACAGCCGTTCGGACATATGATTGCGCGAGAAACTGTCGAGCCACATGCCGCCGCCGCCGCCGCCGCAGCAATAGCCGTTCTCTTTGCAGCGCACCATCTCGGTCAGCTCGATGCCGGGGATGGCCTCTAACAGGCGGCGCGGCGCTTCGTATTCGCCGTTGTGCCGTCCCAGGTAACAGGGGTCGTGGAACGTAACGCGATACGGCAGCCTTTTATGGAATGGAATGCGATCAATCATCGTCGCTAAAAATTGCGTGTAGTGGAGGACGTGATAATCGCCTCCATATTTGGGATATTCCTTCTTAAAGGCGTTCAAAGCGTGCGGATCAGCCGTAAGCAGCGTGTTGAACTGGTATTTGTTGAACATCTTGATGTTATGTTCGGTGAATGCCTCGAACAACCCCTTTTCGCCGGCGAGACGCTGCGAGTCGCAACTACACTTTTCTTCGACGCCCAGGATGCCGTAATCGACATCAAGCGCGTGGAAGATGCGCGCGAGACCGCGCGCCGCGTCCTTGCCGCGCGGGTGATAGGCCGGGTAGCACTCCACAAACCACAGAATATCGACCGGGCGGCGAATTTGCGCCATGATGGGAACAGGCACACCGGCATCCTTCACCCAGTCGGCGCGTTTGCGCTGGGCTTCGCCCAGGGGATTGCCGTAACGAAACGTGTTCTCGAATGCCTGCGCGAGTTCTGTCGGTGCGGTACCCTCAAGCACTGCCTGCTCGCGCACCGCGGGCATGATGTTGATCATGTTCACTTCTTTGGGACAGACGCGCAAGCAGTTCATGCAAGTAGTGCAGAGCCACAAATCCGGGCTTTCCAGGAGGTTCGTACCCGTCTGTACCTTGCGAAATATCTTACGCGGGCTATAATCGCCAACGTGATCGACCGGGCAGACTGGCGTACATTTGCCGCACTGGTAGCACGCGCCCAACGACTCCCCGCCTGGAATGCTGGTGATCTGATCGAGTGACGAGGTGTCGTAATCCCAGATGACGCGCTGCTCGAACATACGATTCCAGTGGCCGGAAATATCGATCCCCTCGACGATAGCCACTGCTTTCTCTCGAATGCGCTCAGGTTCGACGGGCATAGGTTATACCTCCATGTTATAAATACCGAGTAATCGCCGGACTAGTTCTGGTAACTGTGGAATGACTTTGTTGAACTCTTTCGTCATCCGCATGCGCGTGATCGTGTACATGTAGACCGCGTAGACGCAAGCGAGGTAGACATCTGTACCGAGCAAGCCGCGCCCGCCGCGTTGAAATCCCGCTGCTTCACCGACAGAATTGACGAAGATCATCGCCTCGCCGACCTTCATATAGATCGCACCCGGCGACTCACCGTGCAAATCGTATTCCTGGATGGTCACGAGCGGCAACGAGCCGGTATTGCGCTGCGGATCCCAGATCCAGCGCGTCCACAACCAGTACCGCCCGCTGTCCCAGTAGTGCAGGCATTCGCTTGCCAGATCGCAGCACAGCGATTGATCGAGTGGTGCGAGTTGCTCGCAAAACCGGTCGAAGCGCGTCGCCAGCGGGTCCGCGTCAGGCAGCAGTTCGCCTAGCGCCGCTCGAAACGCGCCGGCATCGACGGCCGCCAGCACATCGGAGACGCGGCGGCGCGTCGAAAACACCGAGCGCAGGATCGCGCGAAACTCGTTCTCATTCAGTTCCGGCAGATGTTCCGGCGCGAGCAAACTGCGAAAACGCCGACTTTTCTCACGTAGTTCATCAACCAGCGCTGCGAGTTCCGCTTCGCTGATCTTCTCCAGCGCCTCACGCATGAATTCTTGCGCGCTGGGCGTATCCACGATTTGCCCGACCACTTCGTTATTATTTGGCGCTGGGGAAAGCATGGCGATACCTCTTTGCTAGCTTGAAACCGCCGCGCTCTTTCGCAGCCGCCGTAGCGTGCCAACGGCCTTCATTGCGGCAGCCCCGCCCATCGAAATACTGTCTTCCAGGTCTTTCGGCCCGGCAGCCGCGCCCGCGACGAAAATACCTGCCACCGGCGTAGAGACGGTATCCATCGGCCCGCCGATAATTTCGAGGAAACCGTGCTGCTCGCGCGGCAGATTCAGCACTTTCGCGATCTCAATCGTGCCGACGCTGGGAACCATGCCGACTGAGAGAATCACCACATCCATCGGGACTTCCATCGGGCGGCCCATCGTCGTATCCTCGCCCTTGATGACCAGCGAGTCGCCGCGCTTCACCACCTCCGTGATCATCCCTTTGATGTAGTTCACCTTATGCTCTTCCTGGGCTTTCCAGTAGATTTGATCCTCCCAGAAGCCGTACATACGCATGTCGATGTAGAAAATGAAGACTTTCGCGTCAGGCAGTTGCTCTCTGATTTCGATGGCCTCCTTGGAGGCTATGCCGCAGCAAACCTTCGAGCAATACGTGTTACCGAGGCGACGGTCGCGCGAGCCGACACACTGGATGAAGCAGACTCGCTTAGGCGGCAGGCCGGTTGATGGACGAACGAAGTTTTTTTCTTTCAACATCTTCTCGGCATCTACCAGCGTCAGCACATCCTCATGCTCGTAGTAGCCATACATCTGCGTTTCGCGGCCCGGATCGAAGTGATCGAAGCCCGTTGCCACGATGATCGAGCCAATGGCGACCTTGCGCGTCTCGCCGCTCTTGTTAGCCAGCGTGATCTGGAAGTTGCCGACCTCGCCATCGCCGACCGTCACGCGCGTCTGGAGCAGAATCTCGATCAGGGGATCATCGCTGACCTCGCTGATCATGCGATTAATGGCCGTCTCGGCATCTTCCAGGTTTGGCGTGAGCGAGGCGTAGTGGGCGGCTTGCGGCGTCCCACCCAACCTATCGCGTTTCTCCA
Source organism: Ktedonobacteraceae bacterium (assembly GCA_035533955.1). GTDB lineage: Bacteria > Chloroflexota > Ktedonobacteria > Ktedonobacterales > Ktedonobacteraceae > CADDZH01. Next base: position 24,213 of record DATLSW010000273.1, read on the forward strand.
CGAGAACGACGGGCGAGCCGAGATCAGCCACGCCGCGCGCGGCATATAACCCGGCGGGGCCGCCGCCGATCACCAGAACAGTATCACCAGGCATCAGCATCCTCCCAGGTTAAAAATTCTATATCGCCCCTGCGCAGTCGTTCGATGTCTTCCTGGAACTCGGCCCAGCGAGCTTGCCAGTCGATACCCATCTTTTCCAGCAGAGGGCGGTAATCAACACTGTGCCAGTGCAACTGGCAGATACGATAGGGATGAGCGCCCATCGCCAACGCGGCGAACTGCGCCTCGGACATCACCGGGATACCGACATTGCGCCCGTGCGCGCGCGCGGCGAACTGGCTCTTGTCCAGCGTCGTCACGCAGCCAGTATCGTGCGTGAGCGTTACATCAGGATTGGCCTCTTCCTTCATGCGCTCGATCTTCCGCAGTGTGGCAAATGAACGGGTGAAGTCGCGCTGCACGAGAATATGGCGGAAGCCGAAACCGCAGCAGTCGAACCAGGTGGAGTAGTCGGCGACCTTCGCGCCCAATGTCTCAACAATCGCGCTGACGACGGCGGTGCGCTGTCCGTTGTACAGTTCGGGATCGTAGATGGCATCTTCGGCGACGAGCTTGTAGTAGTGGCACGCCGGATGCACCGTTACGGTAATGTTGCTCAGGTCCAGCACTTTAAGTTTGGCGATTTCATAGCGCATGACATGCACCCACTCGCTGTAGTGGACGATCTCTTCGGGGATCACAAGCGGCTTGCCGAGTTTCGCCATGATATCGCGCACCTGTTTCCGCAACTCAGGATGATGCACAAGCTGCTCGCGCGTCTCCTTATAATGGCCGTAGCTCGTGCCGCAATGGATCATGGGATAGTAGCCGGTCTCATACGCGGCGGCGAAATTGCGGGCGGCGACGGCGGCCTGCGCGGCGGCATTCGATGTGGCCGAGGCGTAGTAGTTCCAGGCCGTGCAGGACGTTTGATCTTTCGGGTCGTTGTATTCCATGCCAAGCTTGCGATGCAGCCAGTAGATGGAAGTCGAATAGCCTGGAATATGGCCGCACTGCCCGCAGCTTTTATGATGCCAGGTGAACTGGCGCGGGATGCGTTTCGTGCGCCCATACTTCGTCATCACTTCCACGCAATCATCAGGTACGCGCTGCACAATCCACTCGCCCGCAGCCTCAAGCTCAAAAAGTTTCTCGCGGATATCTTCTGTCGGCGCGTTGGCTGGATCACGCTGAAAGACGCGCTGTGGGATCGTGCCGCGTGTCACGCTGGTAATTGGAACGGTAATTTCGGTTGCCATAGCTCCTCCTGATCGGCATAAGCCGACGGAACGTGAATGTTGTCGTAAGGCGGCTAAGAGACGCTATATCCATGCTCTTCGAGGGTTTCTTCCATGACATCTTGCAAGATCATGTGCAGGCCCTCGTCTATTTCTTTGATCATGTCGAGTACGCCGGTCATGTGCCAGATCAGGTAGAGTTCGGTGATAGTCTTCTCATCGACATCCCAGGCAAGTTCGGTCGTGTGCAGGGTTTCTGGCGGGAGCGCGCGCCGCCATAGTTCAAGATTGTCCGAAACTTCGCGCACGTCCGGCCCCCAATCGGGGAATGCGTCGGGCTGCAACATATCCGGCGAAACCTGCGTCCCGGTGGACATAATCTTGTATACGACGCGGCCATACCCTTCAAGAGCCTCTTTCGCCGTGTGCAAGCCGTTTTTGACGGCAACTTCGCGCAGGATAGTAATGACGCCGCCGGGAGAGTTGCCGCGCGGGCAGCGATCGCATGAGAAGCATTGCGAGCAGTTCCAGACATCCTCGTTCATCTGATGGTAAACCAGATCGATATCCTCGCGCGCAACCGCCTGCGTAATCTTGCGCGGGCTGAAATCGTAGAACCGTGCCGAAGGGCAGGCCGCCACGCAGATGCCGCATTCATAACAGCCTTTGAGGTAGTCATGAAAGCGAATATCTTCTGTGACCTGGGTAAAGAGTCGTTCCTTTTCTTCGTAGGGAACAGCAGCGTACTTATCTACAATCTGGGCCAACGGATCGCCTCCATTCGGGCCAATGTACAATTGGCTGGGAATTAAGTGTGACTCGTTCAGCTCAAAATGAAATGACTGCGTCCGCTTCCAACGCCATATCGTTAAAAGCAGCGCCGCCAATCATCTCGACGTCGTCGATCAAGTCTTCGTAGTTGATGTTGCTTAAATCCAGGCTGGGCTGGCAGACGTAAAATTTGACGCCCAGGTCGGCAGCCTGATCGATAAAGCGGCGCAGAGGCGCGCCTTTACCATCCTTTTTGGGGATCAATTCCTCGGCAACATTCCGCACAAGCAGGGTGGGGCCGTTGACGGTGAAATAAATGCCTACCTCGATATCCATTGCCGCGGCAGACGCCGCGAGATAGAACGGGGTAGCTGAACGCTCTGGCGACTCGACGCCATTGGTCTGGATATACAAGAGTTTCTTTGGTGCATCATCCATGCGGCAACTCCTTTAGCTACAAAATGGGTTGGCGGGTCGAACGATATGTACCAACGGTATTCAGCGTGTCTTGCGAACGTAAAACTTGAAGACTTTGCCTTCTTGCTCGATTGCCATGAGCTCGTTGCCTGTTTGTTTGGCCCAGGCGACCATATCCGCTTTGGAGCCAGGATCGTCGGCGAGCATGAGCAAGGTTTGGCCTGTCTGCAATTCTTTTACGGCCTTGCTGATCTTGATGATGGGAACGGGGCAAAGCATCTTGAGGCAGTCCAGGGTGCGGTCAATTTTCTCGACTGGTGGCATATGTACCTCCCGGTTGTACAACAATGTACGAACGATAACTCTCTGCAAACTTCGACAGGGTAGGATCGCGAACGGGTTACAACGTAGGCAGCAGCATTCCAAAATTCATAATTTAGAATGTTAGAAACTATGATAATATATATGTATGAAAAAGTCAAGTGTCAGGGAAGCCAAAATGGAGAGCAATCGCAAAGTGCAGGAGATAGCCCGTGTCCACTGGTCGCTGGATCAATCCTCACAGCGCTTGCTCGCTGAAGATAGGGCGCATCTCACGAATGGCTGTCATGCCGTTTCTGGTATCGCCATGACGACGTAGCGCGAGACGGTAGCTGACACGGTCAGGTCGATAGTAGCGTTTTTGGAGGTAGATAGGAACATCGCCTGTCGTGTAAGAGATACGCTGGATGAGCAGCAGCGCGGCATTCGGCACTGATTTGAGCAACGCTGCTTGTTCAGGGGTTGCTGTTGTCGCCGTAATGTTGAAAACCCCTGTCTCGACGGGAATGCCATAGCGTTTTTCCAGAATATGATAGACTGATTCACTTGCCAGCATATCTTCCGTTAGCAACAAGCCGAAACGCAGTGGTAACCAGGTTGTATCGTATGCGATTGGTCGCTCATTCGCCAGCCGCAAGCGATCTACGCGTACAACTTCATTGTGAACCGGCACAGCTAAGGCTTCAGCTATCTCCGGCGTCACCGGCTCGCGCGTGAAGGTGAGTACGCGAGAAGAGGAGTTGAGTCCAGCCAGTTCCATATCCTCGACAAAGTCGGTCAGCCGCACCAGGTCTTGCTCGATCGTCCGCTCAGCTACGTAGGTTCCCTTGCCATGCCGCCGCACAATCGCCCCTTCCGCTTCCAGCTCGTCGAGAGCCTGCCGCACGGTGATACGACTCACGCCATACCTCTTGATCAGTTCCGGCTCAGAGGGCAACCGATCACCTGGTTGGTAGTTGCCCTGTTCGATCTCAGTACGCACGATCTGTTTCAATTGATGATAGAGCGGAGTCGGCCCAGGGTTCAGTTGTTGTGTAGTCATGAATCCCCTTACTGTTAGTTTTAGTCTTGTCATGATGATATGTTGTCATACGCGCTTTGTTTTCATTATACCCGATAATTTGCTATGAGACAATCGCAAAAGAAGGCTGAGGCTGTCGTCAATGAAGATAAAAGGTGCAGCGCCAAAATCTCATTATGACAACATAGCATAGTATGACAACATGTTGACATATGGCAAATATTGAATTATACTTACAGAGAGCTTTGGACTCGTATTAACATGATAACAGTGAAGTTGATGCCGCCATACCCAGGCATCACGTAAGCGCATAGCGGTGAGAGGTGCAGCGATACAAATCGAACAAAATTTTCTCGATGGACTGGGACACCAATCCCACTATGTCACCGATGGGACAAGCGGCTTTGCCGCTGTCGTCGATCCCCGGCGCGATGTAGATAGTTATCTGCAAGCAGCCAGACGAACGAATACTGTAATCACACACATCCTGGAGACCCATATCCACAACGATTACGTCACCGGCGCGCGGGAACTGGCATCCCGGACGGGGGCGGCCATCGTTGCCAGCGCCGACGCACAGCTTGTCTATCCTCATCTACCCGTGCATGATGGCGATCAATTTCAAGTGGGTGAGTTGCGCTTCCAGGTCATGGCGACACCAGGTCACACGCCGGAACACATGAGCTATATTGTCTATGAGCCAGGCAGTAGTACGCCCTACGCTGTATTCAGCGGAGGCAGTATGCTTGTCGGCGGAGCCGGTCGCACTGATCTGCTTGGATCTGGTATGACACTGACGCTCACACGCCAGCAGTACCATTCATTGCGACGACTGCTGGATACGTTGCCCGGCAGCGTTCTCGTCTATCCCACGCATGGAGCCGGTTCATTCTGTGTCGCCAGCTCCGTCTCTTCCTCGCGCAGTACAACGATTGGACAGGAGCGGCTCGTCAGTCCCGCTGTCCAGGCATACAGCGAAGAGGCGTTCGTGAAGCAGCAGATCGCCGGGTATACAGCCTATCCGCACTATTACGAATACATGCACGACATTAATCAGAGTGGCCCGCGTATCCTCGGCTCGCTTCCCAAATTGGCCTCTTTTGCGCCTCCCGTTGTCCAGGAATGGATGCGGGCAGGCGTTCCGCTCGTTGACGGGCGTTCGCGCGACGCTTTCGCACGCGAACATGTTCCTGGTTCGCTGAATATAGAACTCGATAGTTCATTTGGAACGTATGTTGGTTGGCTTTTGCCGTTCAACACCCCCTTGCTGCTGTTGATCGAGGATGAAGAAGGGCGTCGCGAGGCGGTAGTGCAACTGGTGCGTATCGGCTATGAGAAAGCGCAGGGCTACCTGGAAGGGGGTATTGTCGGCTGGAAAGCAGCAGCCCTGCCCACTGGGAGCTTTGAGCGCATCGATCTCGCTACCCTGCATAAGCGTTGGGAAGCGCGCTATCCCATGACGATTATCGATGTGCGCCGCGATGACGAGTGGCAAGAAGGTCACATCTCTGATTCCTTGCATTTCCACATCGGCGAATTGCCGCAGCAGCTCGGCGACGTTCCACGCGGTGGGCCGCTCGCGGTCATTTGCCGTACCGGGCATCGGGCCGAAATCGCGGCCAGCATCCTGGCCGCGAGCGGGCGTGAAGTCATCGCAGTTCAAGGCGGCGTCCCCGATTGGATCGAGCGCGGTTGGCCTTCCGACAGCGGTGAGCCTTCAGTCTCGTCAACTCATCTGGATCAATCGTTGCACGCGCATCTATAACGGCCCTGAGTCGCATTGGTCGGAGGCACGCTCAAAGGGCTGGAAGGCCATTCCTACGCGCTGTGTTCAGGACGTCGTTTCGATCAGATGCAGAAAAGCCTGCGCCGCCTTCGATAAACATTTCTCATTGAGGCGTACAATTAAGAGTGATCGCCGCACGGAAAAATTGCTCAATAGGATCTGTTTCAGATATCCTGAAGCTACCTCAAACTGGATAGTATGTGCTGATACGAACGAAACGCCCAGCCCGGCGGCAACAGCGCGTTTAATGGCCTCAGTGCTGCCTAGCTCTATGATGGGGTGAACAGGCTCGACGCCGTAACGTTCGAGTGCCTGCTCCAGTACTGATCTCGTTCCTGATCCCTGCTCGCGTAATATAACCGGCGGCTTCTGGGCCAGGAACTGCTGGATCGTTTGCTCTCCCTCGGGCAGCAAATAGGTGGGCGGCGCGATCAGGACAAGTTCATCCTGTCGCCATACCTGCTCGCTCAATTCCTGGTGCGTAACGCTTCCTTCGACCAGGCCCACCTCAAGCCGGTGAACCAGTAGCTTTTGCTGAATCTCTTCGGTATTGCCAATTTCGACGACAAGATCAATACCGGGATACTGCTCTTTGTAGCGTCCCAGCAATTCCGGCAGCAGATACGTCCCAATTGTCGTACTCGCCCCCAACGTCAGCCGACCGCGTTCCAATTGCTGCATCTCGCCCAGCGCGGACTCCGCTTCCGCCGACAGCGCGAAGATACGATCGGCATAGTCGTAGAGCAGTTTGCCCGCCTCGGTTAAATAGATCTTCTGTCCTACCTGTGTAAAAAGCGGCTGATTCAGAGTTTTCTCAAGCTGATGCACCTGTTTCGAGACTGCGGGCTGGCTGATGTACAGGGCTTCTGCTGCGCGAGTGAAGTGTCGCAGTTCCGCGACTTTGTGAAAGATAAGCAACTGGTTGAAGTTCATTTTCGTCTCCTCTTTATCTCCTTTTCGTCTCCTCTTCATCTCCTCTTCATCTCCACTTAGGAATGGTGCGGTCAATAACGTGAAGCTATTGTTTCTATATATAACATGTATTGGAGTTATTGGCAAACAGGTTTATACTACCTGGAAAGAAGAATGAATTCCTCATGCTTCCAGGAAGACCCTTTGGTAGCGTCTTTCTGATCACTACGACGGAGTCGCTATGACGAAATACGCCTTTGTTATCGATCAGCGCAAGTGTATTGGCTGTCATGCCTGTACGGTGGCGTGTAAAGCCGAACATGATGTCCCCATCGGCGTTTATCGCACATGGGTGAAGTACATCGAGAAAGGCGAGTTCCCCAACTCGCGCCGCTATTTCCTGGTCAATCGCTGCAATCATTGCGACAACGCCCCTTGCGTTGCCATTTGCCCAACAAAGGCGCTGTATAAGCGCGCCGACGGTATTGTTGATTTCGACTCTAACCGCTGTATTGGCTGCAAGTCATGTATGCAAGCCTGCCCATATGACGCTCTCTACATTGATCCCTATAGCCATACGGCCGCCAAATGTAATTACTGCGCTCATCGCACTGAGGTAGGATTGGAACCGGCGTGCGTGGTCGTTTGCCCTGAACACGCCATCATTGCCGGTGATATGCACAATCCGAACACGGAGATCGCGCAGCTCATCGCGCGCCAGCCGGTGCGCGTGCGTAAGCCCGAACAGGGAACCGGTCCGAATGTCTATTATCTTGGAGCGGACGAAGCTGCCATCAATCCTGAAGCAGCTACGGAAGAACTGCCGCATATGACGATGTGGAGTACGCTGCTCAAACCGCATCATGAAAACGAAAGCGCCATCGACGCGAGCAGGTCGCTGCGCGCGCCTGCCACGATCAACCCACTCCCGTCCTCTCATCCGCGAAGCGAGCAGCGCTTTCGTCCCGCCGATGCCCATATTGTCTACGATACGCCCAAAAATCAACAGCCCTGGGGTTGGATGGTCTCAGCATACCTGGGTACAAAATCGATTGGAGCCGGGGCAATGATGGTAGCCGCGCTGGCCCTGGCGCTCTATGGATTGAGCGGTACTCTTAGTGGCGCGATGAGTATGTTACTGGGTACCATCGCTCCCATTATCGGCGGCTTCTTTATTGCTGTGACGCTGGTGCTGCTGGTAGCGGACCTCAAACGTCCTGAACGCTTTATCTACCTGGTATCTAAGGCCAATCCAACATCCTGGCTTGTCTGGGGCGGTGCGATCCTGGCAGTTTTCGGACTGATCCAGGCTCTCTGGTTTGGCGCGGCCGTTTTCGGTCTCACCGTAATACTTCGCCTGTTGATAGTCCCGGCGGCGCTGTTTGGTCTTGCGGCGGCTGGCTATACCGCGTTTCTTTTTGGACAGGCCGAAGGACGCGACTTCTGGCAAAGCCCGCTGCTCTTCCCCATTCTCATTGTACAGGCCATGCTGGCGGGAGTAGCCGCTCTCGGCATCATGGCCTGGATATTCACTCCAGGCGGCATACTGAGTACATTCCTCACCATTGTCTTTCTTTGTACCCTCGCTGCCCATATTGTGCTTGTTATGATCGAGATCTTCGGCGCGCACAGTAACAGTCATGTTGCTGCCGCTGCTCATTATATTTACAGGGGCAAATTACAAAAACTGTTCTGGGGGCCATTTTTCGTTCTCGGCTCGATCATCCCCCTGATCATGGTCTGCCTTGCCCTGCTAGTTCCTGTCGCTTTGCCGGCGCTACTCGGCATTGCAGGGATTCTCGCGTTGCCTGGTCTTTTCACCTACGAACACTGTTTTGTAACTGCCGGGCAGATTGTGCCGCTCAGTTAAATCGGCCGTACCGACGTTGCCTTGCCTGAAAAGGAGCTATAGATAGATGACTGAAATTCCCTTGAAACAGCACATTGCTCCGAGTGGAGAACCAATGACAGTGCGCGATCTCGCTTCTTGCCCACCACCGGAGAAGTGGCAGGATTGGGTCGAGTATGACGCAAAAGCATGGCCGCGCAAAGTCGCGAGGCACTATGAGTTGATTCCCACCATCTGTTTCAATTGTGAGGCAGCCTGCGGGCTTCTTGCCTACATCGATAAAGAGACAGGACAGGTCAAACGCTTCGAGGGCAATCCCTATCACCCTGGCAGCCGAGGGCGCAACTGCGCCAAAGGGCCGGCCACCATCAACCAGATACATGATCCCGAACGCATCCTTTATCCTCTGAAACGTGTCGGCAAGCGCGGCGAGGGCAAGTGGGAGCGCGCGACCTGGGACGAGGCGCTGGAGACCATCGCGGCCAAAATCCGCGCCGCCATTATCGAAGATCGGCGCGACGAAGTGATGTATCATGTCGGGCGTCCTGGACACGACGGCTATATGGAGCGCGTGCTGGGTGCGTGGGGCGTTGATGGACACAATAGTCACACCAATGTCTGCTCCTCAAACGCTCGCTTCGGCTACCATATCTGGTGCGGTATTGATCGTCCTTCGCCCGATCACGCCAACGCTCGTTTTATCCTGCTCATCAGTTCTCATTTGGAGACAGGCCATTACTTCAACCCCCATGCCCAGCGCATCATCGAGGGCAAGATGAAGGGCGCGAAGCTGGCCGTCATGGACCCGCGTCTCTCCAATACTGCCAGTATGGCCGACTACTGGCTGCCGACCTGGCCGGGATCAGAGGCGGCAGTATTGCTCGCGATGGCGCGGATTTTGCTGCTGGAGAATCTGTACAACCGCGATTACATGCGGCGCTGGGTCAACTGGCGGGAGTTTTTGGCGGCTGAATATCCAGGCGAACCGCAGACGTTCGATCGATTCATCGAGCTGCTTATCGAATTGTATGCCGAATTTACGCCTGCCTTTGCCGCCCAGGAAAGCGGCCTCGCGGAAGATACCATTATCGATATCGCCCGGCAGATCGGGCAGGCCGGGACTGCTTTCGCGGCACATACCTGGCGTGCCGCGAGCGCCGGCAACCTGGGCGGCTGGCAGGTCTCGCGCGCGCTCTGGTTCCTCTCGGTGCTGACAGGCAGCATCGGCACGCCAGGTGGTACAGCCCCTTATAGCTGGAACAAGTTTGTTCCCACGCCGTACATCAAACCCAGCCCCTCTGAAGTATGGAACGAATTGCTTTTCCCGCCGGAATATCCCCTGGCGAATTACGAGATGAGCATTCTGCTGCCCTACTTCCTCAAGGAGGGGCGCGGCAAGCTCTCGGCCTATTTCACGCGCGTTTACAATCCGGTATGGACGAATCCCGACGGCACGGCCTGGATCGAGGCGCTGACCAACGAGCAGCAGATTGAACTGCATGCCGCGCTGACGCCCACCTGGAACGAGACGGCGTGGTACGCGGACTACGTGCTGCCGATGGGTCTTGCCAGCGAGCGGCACGATCTGATGAGCCAGGAGACGCACGCCGGGCGCTGGATCGGCTTCCGCCAGCCGGTGTTGCGCGTCTATAAGGAGCGGCACGGCGAGCCGATGCAGTACACCTACGAAGCCAATCCAGGTGAAGTGTGGGAAGAAGACGAATTCTGGATCGAGTTGTCCTGGCGCATTGATCCCGACGGCAGCCTGGGCATTCGCAAGTACTTCGAATCGCCCTATCGCCCAGGCGAAAAGCTCTCTATCGAGGAATATTATCGCTGGATGTTCGAGAACAGCGTGCCGGGTCTCCCGGAGGCCGCCGCCCAGGAAGGTCTTTCGCCATTGGGCTTCATGCAAAAATATGGCGCGTTCGCCGTTCCGCAAGAGAACGTACCAACGTATATGTTGAACGAGCAAGCGTTGAAGCTCTCTGACGTGGAAGGTTCCATCCTCGACAAAGCGTTGAGCGGCCTTTCGCCAGATGGGGCCGGCGAAGAGCAGCCCTCTAACCAGCAAGGAATCCAGGTTGATAGACAAACTGGCGTCATAAGCCGTGACGGGATCAAGATCGGCGTTCTAGTGGATGGCAAGGCATACGAAGGCTTTTCCACGCCCTCGCGCAAGCTGGAATTCTACTCGCCTACGCTCAAAACGTGGGGCTGGCCGGAGTGCGCGATTCCAGGCTACACGCACAGTCATGTGCATCCTTCCAACATCGATCCTGAGCGCGGAGAATATCTGCTCATCCCGACATTTCGCCTCCCTACGCTCATTCATACACGCTCCGGCAATGCCAGGTGGCTCACCGAGATCTCCAATGCGAACCCGGTCTGGATCCATCCTACCGACGCTGAGCGACTTGACGTGCAGACGGGCGATCTCATTCGTGTAAGCACTGAGATCGGCTACTACGTCAATCGCGTCTGGGTGACGGAAGGCATTCGTCCAGGTGTGGTTGCTTGCTCGCACCACATGGGGCGCTGGCGACTGGCGACGGACATGGGAGCGGATCGCTGGGCATCCGCGCTGGTTTCGCTTGGGAAGGAGTCGGACGGTTCCTGGCAATTGCGACAGCTCGAGGGAGTGCGCCCCTACCAGAGTGACGAACCGGATTCGGCGCGCATCTTCTGGCGTGAAGCGGGTGTACACCAGAATCTGACCTTCGGAGTACATCCTGATCCGGTGAGCGGTATGCACTGCTGGCATCAAAAAGTCGTTGTTGAACCGGCCCGCGCTGGCGATCGGTATGGGGATGTTCATGTCGATAGACAAAAAGCCTATGAGGTCTACAAACAGTGGCTGGCAATGGCGCGCCCGCAGTTGGATCGCTCTGATCGTCTGCGCCGCCCGTTGTGGATGATACGTCCTTATCGACCGGCAGCCAGTGTGTTCAAACACAAACAGTGAATGCGGGAGATCCTGGCTCATACAGGTTCCAGTTTCTGTTCATTCCCTCGTTGCATAACCTCGTGCCAGGGTTTCCCCGCGCGCCTGGTCATTTGTTTTGCGAAAAATTATGATTTTTCAGGTAACATAATCCTCTTCAGTCGGAGTGTTTTTCTACGAAAACTATCCGATGTAGTCTCGTAGGGACTATTGTTCCGAGTCTTGTACAATGCTGTCTCGTCATGTTTCTGCCTGCGATGTAGCGCTGGAGAGATGTTCCTCGCAGCGCCGCCGGGCAGAGATGATCATGATGAGCGTTCACAGGAAGCGAGGCACTCCGACATGTCTGTCCGACGTAAATTTGCTGGCTTGATAGCCCTCCTGGTCGTTCTCTGTATGCTCATTGGTCTCAGCGTTTTCTCGACATCAATGGCACGCGCGTTAACAGCGCCAGGACACCAGCCTGCAAAAGATACCCTCTCCATCCTGCCCAAAAAGCTGACTTCTCAATCCAGTGTTCCTGCCAATACCATTTCGCTTTACGAACCTACCACCAACGCCGTCACGCTGTACAATCAAGGCTGTAGCGCCGCTCATGGAGCTCCTGGCTTGATTATCCTGGATTGGGGCCAGCCAGTTTATTTTGGCAATAACACCTATGGCACTTACGATTTTGGTGGTCATGACGATACGGATACGGCCATCTTACATGCCGTCGCCAACTTCGCTCAAGGTGTCTGGTATTGCCGCACCCGTGCCACGGACATCGCTATCGGCATTGCTCAAAGTAACTATTACTCTGATCATGCTATTCCCCTTACCACCTCGGCATGGTATGCCGATGGTCAGCAATGGGGCCAGATAGTCAATAGTGTGCAAAGCTTTCTTACTAACAATCACTATACCGTCGTGGGCGCCAATGGAGCGGGCGACCTTGAGGTAGAGTGGGAAACCTTTGCCCTGACGAGCAGCCTGGTGAATGGGTACAACAGCGTCACCGCGCACGTCTACTTCGATTTCGGAGACGATTCCCCCGGATGGTGGTCCAACTACCAGGTCTGGTACGTTGCGTATGGAGCAAAAGATAATTTACCACTGCCGGAGATCTACTACAATAGCGATGCTACTTATGACTGGGAACCCCTGAGCGTGTGGGCCTGTAGCTACGAAGGCGGTCCGATCTACTTCAAGGGAACCATGTCCGAGGACGTCTCTGGCACCAACTCTCCCGCCCAGGCATTTTCTGCTCTGTACAATGCTGAAGCTTCAAATGGCTGCTCAGCGAAAGACCTGTCCGGGATGATTTTCTCAACCGAGATCTTTCACCCCTGAACCCGTAGGCCGCGAGCGCTGCCCTTCATCAGTAGGTTTTTGGGGAGCGTGTGAGGGTTCAGCAAAATACCCACTGTTGAAAGCGGTGGCTCTGCCCCTACGGGTTTTCTCTGCCATAGTGAAAAGGACGCGTTGATAGAATCGAGGTTGCCATGCAAAAACGTTTGCGGAAGAAGCGCCAAACAACGCTGCACGTATCTGCGCTCATGATGCCTGCTCCTCGCCGCTGGGGCTGGGCGCTGGCAGGGTTAGCAGTGGTCATCGGGTGTCTGATGTTGGGAGTATTCGCTATCAGCAGGAACCAGGCTGCACCGATCGCTATTACGACGCCGCGGCCAGTGATGCGTACTTCTTCTCCCATAGCCAGTGATGGTCATCCACCGGCTACACAGCAAACGACAGGCGTTTTCCCGCTCTCTGCTGGCGGACCTATCCCTATTTCGGCTACTGTCCTCCATCCCACTACTATCGCGCATGTGGTTATCAAGAACGTCTTCACGTCCATTTATGCCGGGTACTTGACGAAGACGCCTGCAATCGGGGCGCTTGCCATCCTCCAGGAGAACCTCGTGACTGGTCAGCAAAGCCTTCACCTCTATCAGACAGCACAGCCTGTCGGCGCATTGACTATTCTCACCGTGCAGAATGGAATGCTCACCCTCTCGACGCCAAAGGCAAGCGGCACCTTTAATCTCAGTACCGATCAATTCCATTTCTCAACGGTGTAGCGCTGCCGCAAAGAGGGCAATATGGCCGCCGGTTCCACACACGACATTTGCTACATTACTCAGCACGACGAGATGAGTGATATGATAGAGCATCTGCTCTTGGAGGTATTCTATGAGTCACTGGACAACTAACGACATCCCCGATCTACAGGGGTCTACTGTTCTCGTCACCGGGGCCAACAGCGGCCTCGGTCTCGCGACGACGCGCGCGCTGGCCGCCAAAGGGGCGCACGTCATCATGGCCTGCCGCAATCTCGATCGGGCGCGCGCGGCCCAGGCGTCTATTACGGCGAGCGTGCCACGCGCTTCACTCGAGCTGGTTCACCTGGACCTGGCCTCGCTTGCCTCGGTGCGTGACTGCGCGGCAGGCGTCCTCAATACCCACGATCAGCTCACTTTGCTTTTCAATAATGCCGGGGTGATGGCGATTCCCCGCCGCGAAACCGAGGATGGCTTCGAAATGCAGTTTGGGAGCAATCACCTGGGACACTTTGCGCTGACGGGCCTGGCGCTGCCCTTGCTCCTCGCCACGCCGGGGAGCCGTGTGGTGACGACCACCAGCCTCGCCCGGTCGGGCAAGGTGCTGTTCGACGACTTGCACGGCGCTCGTTCCTACTCGCGCTGGGGAGCCTATGGGCAGAGCAAGACCGCGAACCTGCTCTTTGCCTTTGAATTGCAGCGCCGCCTCGCCGCGACAGGCGCGCCGACCATCAGCGTGGCGGCCCATCCAGGCTATGCGAATACCAGCTTGCAGAGCGCGAGCGCGGCATCCTCCGGCTCCCTTATCGAAAGGGTTGCTTTCACGGTCTTTGGTCCTCTGGTCGGGCAAAGTCCTGCCATGGGCGCGCTGCCGCAGCTCTATGGCGGAACAGCCCCAGACGTCCGCGGCGGGATGCTCATCGGCCCAGGCGGCTTCTTTGGCTTGCGCGGCTACCCGAAACCGGAACCGCACAGCCAGAGGGAAGATGACCGGCCCACCGCGGCGCGCCTGTGGGACGTGTCCGTGGCGCTCACCGGTGTAGACTATGCTCCCCTGCACCTTTCGCGTCCATTGGAAAGCCGATGATTTGCATCAGGGAAGAGGCATATGATATAGAGCGAGTGTATTGCCCTCTCACGACTGACGCCATTTTGGTGTCCGCGAAACTCGTCGCGAGATTTTCGGATTTCGCTTTGTGATACTACCGTGATGTTGATCATCCATTCTGCGAGTGGATTGTGAGCTTTAGCCTCTATGCTGACAGTAGTTCAAAGTTGAACATACATCCACGCGCGGAGAACGTGGCGCGGAGTAGGCTCAAAAAGGAGCAAGACGATGTTTCAGCATATTCTCGTCCCATTGGACGGTTCATTACGCGCCGAGCGCGCTCTGCCCGTCGCAGCGCGGCTTGCGCATGCCGCGCACGGCACAGTGGTGCTTTTGCGCGTCGTTGCTATGCCAGTCGATTATGTTGCGTATATGATGCCCCCGGTGGCCTCTATTGAGGATGTGATTGATACCGATCTGAGCGAAGTCGCTAGCTACCTCAACCATGTCGCCCAGTCACCTATCCTGAAAGACATTTCTGTCGAGAAAAAGGCGATCTTCGGCGCTGTTGCAGACACTATTCTCTCGGTCGCTGGGTCTTCGGATATCGATCTGGTGATCATTTGCAGTCACGGCTACACGGGGCTGACACGCTGGGCGTTAGGCAGTGTGGCCGAGAAAGTGGTGCATCACGCGCCCATGCCGGTGCTGCTCCTGCATGAAGGCGGCCCTGTACCGGGCGCGCCTCATCTTGACGCTGTGCGCCCGCTGTGCGTACTTGTACCTCTTGATGGTTCGGTATTGGCGAAAGCCGCTATTGAACCGGCGGCGGAGTTGATCTCTGCTCTGGCAGCGCCAGCACAAGCAAAGCTCCACTTCACGCGCGTGGTGCAGACAACGCCCACGGAAGCGCAGGGAGGCAAACACGAAGAGAGCGAGTACCGACTCCACAACGCCAGAAAGTACCTGGAAACTGCTGTAGGACATGTGCGTGAAGGGCTGATTGCGCCTATCGTGACAAAGCTCCAGCTCGCGACGAGCTGGTCGGTGGCGATCGAGAACGACGTGGCCGGGGCGATTATTCGCGTGGCAGAGAACGGCGAGGATGTGAAGGGAGTCGGCGTTCCTGGCGGCTGTGATGTGATCGCTCTTGCGACGCACGGGCGCAGTGGCTTCCAGCGCTGGGCGCTTGGCAGCGTTACCGAGCGCGTCCTGCACGCTACGAAACTGCCCGTCTTGATCGTGCGTCCGGCGGAAAAAGCACCGGAGGGAGCAGATAGCAAACATGCGGCAGCAGCCGTACAGTAACCTGTTATAGGAAATGCTCAGAAGTATAGCCCCTCAGGCTTCACTTCTGAGCATTTTTTTCGCCTTCCAATCCTGTGTGTTCCTTGTGAGATCAATAGAGCCTATTGTGACACGAACGTGATGTCTTCGACTTATGCTAGGTAGCAAGTACACGATGTACAGGTTGTGACACGAACGTGATGCCTTCAACGTATGCTAGGTAGTAAGTACACGATGTACAGGATTTGATGTGAGGAGATGATTTAGAAGTCATCTTTCTAAAAAGTCAGAACAACAGAAAGCTCTCCATAAAAGGAGGTACTCATGGCCTATCGTTTTCAGGTCAATGATCAACGGTGTATTAATTGCGGTATTTGTATGGATTTGTGTCCGGTGCGCTGCCTGGACATGACCCGCCCGTCAGGCACAGGCGAACTATCTCACAATGACGCGCTGCTCAGCCCTATTCCCGGCGAGTCGGCAACGCGCGCGTGGATGATGCTTGTACCTGTGCAAGTCGCGTCGTGCGTGGGCTGCCAGGTGTGCGTGCAGGAATGCCCTACTAACGCCATCACCATTGAGAGCAGCATGGTAGAGGTTCCGTTTGCCCGTCGCGGCCCGCTGACATACCTGCCGCCGGAAGCGGGATGGTTGCCGCTCGACGCCTATACGCGCGCCACGCCAGAAGAACCAGGTGAAGCGCCCTGGGGCGAGGATCACTCCTGGCATGTGGCCGAACGAACGGCCACCTGGCAAAGCTGGCGTTCCTGGTTAGGCGAGCGCAAAGAAGATCTGCGCGCCCCCTGCCAGGCTGCTTGTCCGGTAGGGACGAACGCGGGTTTATATGTCAGCCTCATCGCT
This sequence comes from Ktedonobacteraceae bacterium, assembly GCA_035533955.1. Lineage (GTDB taxonomy): Bacteria > Chloroflexota > Ktedonobacteria > Ktedonobacterales > Ktedonobacteraceae > CADDZH01. The sequence continues at coordinate 40,746 of DATLSW010000273.1, forward strand.
GAAGGTAAGTATGACGAAGCGCTGCGGGTCGCCGCCGAGCCGAACCCGTTCCCCAGCATCTGCGGGCGTGTCTGCACTGCCCCGTGCGAAGATGCCTGCCGCCGCGGCGAATTCGATCTACCCATTGCCATCCGCGACCTCAAGCGGTTCGCTACCGATCACGGCACGCTCAAGCGCACGATCAGGAGGTCAAAACACTCCTATGCTGAACCGGTCGCTATCGTCGGCGCTGGCCCTACCGGGTTGAGCGCGGCTTATTACCTGGCGCGGCGCGGCTACCGCGTGACCGTCTTCGATGCCATGCCCGTCGCGGGTGGCATGATGGCAATCGGCATCCCCGACTATCGCCTGCCGCGCGCGGAGATGAACCGCGATATCGACGCGATGCGCGAACTGGGCGTAGAGATTCGCCTCGACACCGCCATCGGACGTGACATTTCTCTCCCAGAACTCCAGCAGCAATATCGCGCCGTGCTGCTGGCCGTCGGAGCGCAGCGCAGCCAGCGCCTGGGCATTCCTGGTGAGTTGATCTGGGATGGCGTCATTCCGGCTACCACGTTTCTGAAGGACTACAACCTGAACCCGGAGACGAAGCTGTCCGGCGAGGTTGCGGTCATCGGCGGCGGCAGTACCGCAATGGACGCGGCCCGTTCAGCTTTGCGCGCCGGGGCCAGCAAGGTTCACATCCTCTATCGCCGCACGCGCGTCGAGATGCCGGCGCAGGCCGAAGAAGTGCGCGCGGCTATCGCCGAAGGCATCACGCTCCACGAACTGGTCGCGCCAGTGCAGATACTCGGCACGGAAGGGCGCGTGCATGCTATCCGCTGCCAGCGCATGGCTTTGAGCGATCCCGATGAAAAGGGGCGGCGCAGGCCGGTTCCCGTCCTCGGCACCGAATTCGACCTGCCGGTGGAGACGGTGCTGGTGGCTATCGGCGAAGCGCCTGATCCGTCCTTCTTGCCGGAAGGCACCAGCGTCGGCGTCGCTCCCTGGGGCGGCCTGCTGATCAACCCGCAGACCCTGGCAACCGGCGCGCCGGGCGTCTTTGCTGCTGGCGATGTCACCTATGGTCCCAAGTCGATCATTCACGCCGCGGAACATGGTAGGAAAGCGGCGCAAAATATCCACGCCTTCCTGCGTGGTTTCTCACCGAGCGCGGTCGCTGAAATGCCGGAAGACGAGTTCGAGACGGCTTCAACGCTGCCGCTCAGTGGAGTCATCAGCCTGGATTTGCGACCCACACCACGCGAGATCATGCCGCTGTGTGATGGCTCAGCCTCACATGACCGCAGCATTGAGTTCGCGAAGGGCTTTACCGAAGCGCAGGCGCGGCGCGAGGCCAGCCGCTGCTTGCGTTGTGATCTGGCCTATCTCTGCCCCACCATCAAAGCGATCAATCCTGAGAGGGCGGGTGCGCGATAACCATAGCCTTACCATTGTTTTTCAGTTATTCATTCAAAGCAGACAAAGGAGACACTACCATGTCACCACAAGACCTTACCCACGCGATTGTCACTGGCATCGGCGCAGGCGGCGAACAGTTCCTGGAGGGAACATTGGCGGCGGTGCTGCCGATCATGTGGCTTGCTATCATGGGGCTTCAGTTGGGGCGCCCATACATCCTGGACATGATTGATCGCTTCACCTTGCGCCTGGGAGCCGATCTGCTCTGGCTCATCTACGTGGCCCTACGCGATCTGCTGATCGTCACAGGCGTCGTCATGAGCTTCATGTTCTTTTTCCCCGACGTCGTGGTCACCGATCAATTGCCCTTGACGGGCGGTCTGGCAGCGTGCGCGCTCTTCGGCGTGCTGCTGGTGAAGCTGATGGGCGATCCCGATCACAACCTGCGCGATTTCCGCATCACCTCGACGCTGCTGGCTATCGGCGCGGCCCTCTACTTCATCCCATATGTGCTGGGCGTGCAGTTCAATGCCGTTGCGACGGGCCAGTTGGGCAGTATCAGCACCTTCCTGGTGACATCGAGCAACCCGAACTGGGCCGTTGGTATCGGCTACGTGTCGATTGTTGTAGTGGCAATCATGGGTGCTGCCGCCGCCGCTTATACACTTTTCACCGGCGGTCGCGCCGAAGCGTCCGCGTCTAGTGATCGTTCGTAGAGGTGTGATTTATCATATCGCATGTTGAAGAGTATCTTCCGCCGCAAAAAAGCAGGGGATGTGATACAGAAAGAGGAGTTTTCCAATGAAACCCACTGATGTCGCCAATGCGATCACCAACTCGCTCGTACAGGGAGGTTCGGCGTGGTTAATCAGTACGATTGTGGCCTTTCTACCCGTTTTGTGGACGATGGCCTTGATGCTGCACCTGGGACGGCCCTACGTGTTGCGCACGCTGCGCCGCTGCGGCCTGCGCCTGGGCGCGGATGTTTGGTGGATGTCCTATCTACTTATGCGTGATGCTGTCCTGCTGATCACGTTCGCATTGAGCTGGATCTTCTTTGAGCCGAACATTGTGTACAACGCGGCCTTACCGATCACTGGCCCGTTGGCGGCGCTGTGTCTGCTGCTGGCGCTGGCGGTCAAACTGTCTCGTCGGGTTGATGACGATGTGAACGCCTATCGCTGGGCGACGATCTTCCTGGTCATCGGTGCGACGTTGTACTATGTACCGCAAGTGTTTGCCGTTGAGGCGACGAGTCAGTCCTACCTGGCCGGATTCAGCGCGGTCTTCACCAGCAACACCAATCCGACGGTCGCGCTCGTGATCATGTGGATAGCGCTGGCAAGCGCGGCACTTGTGGCTGTCTGGCTGTTCGCGCGCGCCTGGATGGCCGCCACCCACTCGATGGAGCAGCGTATCGTGCAAAAAAAGGCAGCGTAAAAGTCTGCTCCCGTCGTGCAATTGCGTAGCCCAAAGGCGGAGCTGAGAACAAACGTGCGGGACGATCGAGTGATCGCTCCGCACGTTTGTTCCTTGTTCCGCCTTCACGGTAGAGCAGTTTTGCCGCCTACAGACTCACCGGATTGGAGTATGTTGTGATGTATTGGTGATAGGTGAGGAACTTCCGTGATGCTACTGTGAGTGTCCTCATGTATACTCAGTTGCGAGTAGGCATCGTGACAGGCGCAGTCAGGCTTGCACATGAAAGAAAAGCGGGATAAGATGATACCATTGGATAGACCGTTGCAAGAGCCGTTGCAATCTGACGTGACGGCAATATTGATTAATCTGGCAAAGCTTGCACAGCGCGCCGGAACCGCTTCAGGTGATGCGCTCAATGATCTGGCGCATGACTTGCTGGAACGCTTCTTGATCGCCTGTTCTGCGCAGCAGGGAGCCATAGTGCTGATGACGCCAGAAGGCGCTCTTGCAGAGCAGCCCATGCAACGCCTCAAAGACCCGCGTCTTCTCGCCCTTCATAAGATGCGCGAGGAGGATATGCACGCCCTGCTGGACGCATTTGTGCCGACCGCGAGAGTGATGGGGCGAATCACTGGAGAGAAGTTGGATTGGCTCACGTACAGGCTGCCGCTCGTGGAGAAGCAGGATAGGCAGTCCTTGTACGCCCTCTTGCTCCTGGGATGGGGTGAATCGGCGCAAGATCGCGCTGCTATCGGGCAGGGACAACAGGTGTTGCCTTTGCTGGCAGATGCTGTCGCGTCCGTTATTGTGACGATGTTGCAAGCTGAACGGCTGCATGAGCTTGAGCAAGCCTCGACGCAAGCATCTCTCTTAACGATGGACTTGTTCAAGGCTGAATTGCTCGCGACAGTCAGCCACGAGTTGCGTAGTCCGCTAGCTTCTATCAAGGGCTATGCATCGACGCTGCTGCGTCACGAACGACTTCTTCCCCGCGACGAACGCCACCAGTTTCTCCTCGCCATCAATGAAGGAACCAATCGGCTGGAGTACATTGTTGACAGGTTGCTGGAGATGTCTCAGCTTGAGACGGATGCGCTTGTCCTCAACATTGCTCCCATTGACGTATCCCTCCTGGCGCGAGAGGCTATGAAAGTTGCCGAGGAGAAGCTCCCAGGCACGCTTGCCGGGCGCTTCACGTTCAGCATGTTGTTGGAAGACAGCGCTGGCAAGCCTGCCGAGAGCGTGCCGCTCGTCGCGGCAGATCTGCGTCGTTTGCGCGAGATACTTGACAACCTGCTGGAAAATGCTCTTAACTATTCTCCAGAAGGAGGCGCAATTACCGTCGTTGTCCGTCCCATCACGGTAGATTGGCCGCTGGTACGCGGTACGCCGCCGGTTGCGAAGCAGCGCCGTTCGATGCTTGAAATGTGCGTCTGTGACACGGGCATTGGCATTGCACCGGAACACCTCGATCTCATTTTCGATCGCTTCTACCGCGTCGATATGCGACTGACGCGCGAGGTGAACGGTCTGGGCCTCGGCCTGGCGATGTGCAAACGCATGGTCGAGTTGCATGATGGCGCTATCTGGGCAGAGAGCTTGCCGGAAGGAGGGAGCGTGTTCCGTGTCTTGCTCCCACTAGCAATAAGTAGTGATGAATGAAGCGTTCTGATGGGTGATCAAAAAGAAAGATTGGAGACAGTTTCATGAAGAAGACAACCATATTGGCCGCTGATGACGATCCGCAGTTGCTGCGTCTGGTAACGCGCAACCTGCAGTTAGAAGGCTACGAGGTTCTCGCGGCGAGCGACGGCCAGCAGGCGCTTACCCAGATCGAAGAGCAATCGCCCGCGCTGGCGCTGCTTGATGTCATGATGCCGAAAATGGACGGCTTTAGCGTCACGCAGCGCGTGCGCACTTTCTCGTCTATGCCGATTATCATGCTGACGGCGCGCGGGCAAGACCAGGATAAGATTCGCGGCCTCGACCTGGGGGCGGACGATTACCTGACCAAGCCCTTTAGCATCGAGGAACTGCTAGCTCGTGTGCGGGCCGTGCTGCGCCGCTCGCAGTTCACCGCGCAGGAAGCAGGACATGGCGTCCCAGGCACGCAGATCATCGGTGACTTGACGATTGACTACTCCCAGCGCCTCGTGACACTCGCAGGCATGGAAGTCCCTCTCACACCGACAGAATATCGCATCCTGGCCTACCTCGCGCAGAATGCTGACCGGGTCGTGACGCAGGACTTGCTGCTTGAGCATGTGTGGGGCGCGGAGTATCTCGGTGAAAGCCATATGCTCCAGGTCAATATCAATCGCCTGCGCCACAAGATAGAGACGGATATCGCTCACCCGCGCTATCTTCTCACGAAGGTTGGCATTGGCTACTATCTTGCCAATCAGTCTGCCACTCCGGCCAGTCAGACGGGCTGACTTTTTCAGGCAGAATCGCTCAGGCACACGAATCAGAAGGTGATTCTGCCTACTCGCAAGGCATTCAGGATGACAAGGACGTCAATGCCTTCCTGTAAAAGCGCGCCCGCTGCCGGGCTGATGAAGCCGAACGCGGCGAAGAGCATAGCAATGACGCTCAGGCCCATGCCAATCCAGATACCCTGGAGTGCCACGCGCATCACCCCTCTGCCCATGCGCACTGCTCGCGCCACGCGCAGGATATCTGTCGAAAGCAGAACTGTGTCGGCAGCGGTCGCGGCGGCGGTTAACCCCTCCATGCCGAGCGCCATCCCGACCGTCGCGGTTGCCAGCACCGGCGCGTCGTTAATACCGTCACCCACCATCAGCACGCGATGTCCCTGCTGCTCCAATTCCTTAACGGTGCGTACTTTGTCTTCGGGCAGGCAGCGCGCGATCACGCGATCCACCTGCGCGATCGCGCCGATCTGCCGCGCTACTACCTCGCTATCTCCCGTCAGCAGGATAATCTCTTTGATACCCGCTGCTTTTAAATTGGTTGTGAGCTGTGAGAGATCTGCGCGCGGTACATCTTCGAGTACCAACAGCCCCTCAACCTGCTTCTCCACCGCAATGAAGCTACAGATTTGCCCGGTCTCGACGCGCCTTTCGCGTTCATCGAGCAGTGAATCGGGGACAACAATGCCGAGATGCTGCATGAACGTGCGGTTGCCCACCGCGACCGCGACCATGTTGCTCGCTCCGTCTGCACCGTTCACCGGCACGCCCCCTCGCACACCCTTGCCGAATAGTTCCTCAAAATCTGTCGCCGGAGTGAGGGAGAGCAAGCGGTTCTGTGCCGCTTCCACCACGGCACGCGCCAATATATGTGTCGAGAGCTGTTCAACCGAGGCCGCGAAGCGCAACAGGGTATCCTCGTTCTCCTGTGGAGAGATAGGGCGCATCTCCTGGCTGTCCGCGTCCATCACTTCCGTAGGGCGCTGATCCCGCTCCACAAGCACAATAGCCGTCACTTTAGGCGTACCGAGTGTGAGCGTCCCTGTTTTGTCAAAGACGGCGATATCCACTTCTCCTAATTGTTCGATGGACGCGCCGCTCTTGGCAATGACGCCATTACGAGCCGCGAGATCGATGCCGGACATAATAGCAATCGGCGTTGCTAGAATCAGTGGGCAGGGCGTGGCGACGACCAGAACGGCCAGGGCATAGACGCTATCGCCCGACAAAACCCATGCCAGGGCAGCCACAACTACTGCCACCAGCGTAAATCCGATACTGTAGCGGTCGGCTAAGCGATGGATAGGAGCTTTTTGCGTTTGGGCTTCCTCCACCAGGTGTACAATCTGCGCGTACTTACTCTCCGCGCTGAGTTTGCTGGCGCGAATCTCCAGCACCCCATCCAGGTTGACGCTGCCCGAAAGGACAGACATGCCAGGAGTTTTGCGGACGGGGACGGGTTCACCGGTCAGGTCTGCTTCGCTCAAGCTGGAAGTACCAGATGTGACGACGCCATCGACAGGAATCAATTCACCCGGCTTGACGACGATCTCCATGCCTACTACAATCTGGTCTGCTGGCAATGTGACGAGTTCATCTCCCTGCCAGGTATGCGCGCTCCGTGGAGCGCGCTCAGCCAGCGCCGATAATGAAGAGCGGGCGCGTCGCAGCGCGTAGGCTTCCAACGCTTCACCACCCGAAAGCATCAGCACGATAATCGCGCCCGCCAGGTATTGCCCCAGCAGGAGTGACCCCGCGATAGCCAGGATGGCAATCACATCAACGCTAAACTCCTTGTGGAAGAATTGTTGCACAGTCTCCCACAACAGCGGAATACCTCCCAGCAGCACAACCGCCAGCAGTGTCCAACTGGTGATATCGTTGCGCCCGCCAAGCCAGAAGCCCAGGCTTCCTGCCAGCAGCGCAACCGCCCCAAAAGGTATGGGATAGTGTTTTATGGTACGCCACAAACGCTCATACCAGGGTTTCCTGGTCGCGGAAGGGGAAACATTGCCGGATGTCTTCTCTGCTGGAAGAGGAGAGACAGTGGGTGGTGTTATTTTGTGCGTGCTTTCTATGTTTAGCATGATGCCTCATTATCGTCTATAGTCTTAGATTTGTCACACTCCCATCATAGCCGGCACAACTCACAAAACGCTCTCAAATATGAAGGGCCAAATCACATTTAGCACACAACGCCATACGCTGCTTCTCCTTATTTTTCTTTGTCGTCTTGCCAACGTTCCTGCTTCCTTAGCCCTGTCGAGGGCGCACAATCAACAGAGGCAGCCTCGTTCTTCCCAGCAGCGCCTCGCTGACGCTGCCAAGAAGCAGACGCGAGAGACCGCCTCGCCCGTGCGTTGCTACAGCCAGTATATCACTGCCACCGAAGATTCCCGCGCCTCTGGTCGCTTTGCCTTGTTCCGCGCACGCGATCAGCGCGTGTGGAATATCGCTGTCAACCACGATAGACCAGGTGACGGACAGGTGGAATTGCTTCTCCAGTTGCTCTCGCAGATCCCTGGCGACTTCCCTCAGGTAGTCCTCCGCCTCATTGATAGCCATTTCTCTGTTCCTGCGCCTCTGATCATCTGGCGTGCCGCCGATTTCAGGAAATTGTACCACCTGCACCAGGTGTAACAATCCCGGCGCGGGAGCAGCCAGCGCCGAAACCAGGTGCGCTGCGGGTGAGATGGCCTCTTCCGCCAGCTCAGAGCCATCAAGCGCGACGACCCCTGTCACCGTATGCAATGGGCGACTGGCGTCCGGGTAAGAACTGGCTGGAAACGTCCCGCCCGCGCGCAGCGCCAGCACGGGCGCCGCACTGTGCCGCGCTACCTGCTGCGTGACACTGCCGATCGCCCACCGTTTGAAGCCGGTGTATTCGTGTGTCGTCATGACG
>DATLSW010000274.1:0-4611 GCA_035533955.1 Ktedonobacteraceae bacterium
CTCTTTTCCTGGATGCGACCAGCCATCTGGATGTGCCATGTCGATACGGCGCAGCCCGACCCGCGCGGCAAAGCCTATATCGAACAATTCCTTGACGCCTATAGTGTCTGCGTTTTTAACACGCCGCTCTCTGTCTTCAAAGGCTTGTCACCAGAAAAAGCGCATGTGATTACGCCCACCATCGATCCGTTCAGCGGCAAAAACAGCGATCTCGCACCCACGCAGGGACAACAGATGCTGGCGCGCTGTGGCATCGATACCACGCGACCACTCATCACGCAGGTTTCGCGCTTCGGCAACTGGAAAAATCCCTGGCAGATGATTGACATCTACCGCCTGGTGAAGCGGCGGATTCCTTCCGTTCAGGTTGCGCTGGTAGGCGCGATGGAGGCGGCAGATGATGTGAAGGCCATAGAAATTCTGAGGGATGTCCAACAGAAGGCAGGCGAGGATGCAGATGTTCATCTGCTATACGATCCTACCGTGATCAAACACCCGGAAGTAAACGCCTTTCAACGCTATTCCAGCGTGATTCTCCAGCGTTCGACTCGTGAAGGCTTTGGCTTGACGGTGACTGAAGCCATGTGGAAATACCAGCCCGTGGTCGGCACTTCCGCGACAGGCTTACGCACGCAGATCAGTGACGGGCAGAACGGGTATATCGCCGACGACACGGAAACCTGCGCGCAGGACACCATCAAACTCATTCAGGACCGAGACCTCTGGCGCCGACTGGGCAAGGCGGCGCACGAGAGCGTCGAGAACAACTACCTCCTGCCCATGATGGCGCTGGAATATCTCGACGCCCTCTCGAAAGCGCATAACCATTCCTCTTGACAGAGGTAAGTCCTTGCTCTATACTAGCTCAATCAGAGCAAGGAGGGGGGCAATCAAGCGGCCCCTCCATATTCATCGTTCAAGGCCACAATGAGCGTGGTATGGTCCAGCGTGGGAAGATCGGCTTGCCCGTTTGGGGATTGAAATATGCGTCTCGTAGAACATGATCTTTCCGGCAATAGCGTTGACGATACCGCGCCCATAGGGGCCAATTTATCGTGTCCCACCATTGCCGATATCTGGGAAGCCCACAAACTGCTCAAGCCGCGCATCCATCACACGCCGCTGGCCCCCTCGCGCACGCTGCGCGATCTGACCGGCGCGGATATCTATTTGAAGGCCGAGAACATGCAGCGTTCCGGCTCGTTCAAAGTGCGCGGCGCGATCTACAAGCTCTCGCGCCTGCGCGAAGAGGAATACCGGCGCGGCGTCATCGCGGCCTCGGCAGGCAATCACGCGCAAGGCGTCGCCATCGCCGCCGCCACGTACCATATCCCCTGCACTATCGTCATGCCCGAAACGGCTCCTCTTGCCAAAGTCACGGCGACACAGGGCTACGGCGCGACGGTCGTGCAGCATGGTTTCACCTACGACGATGCTTATCAATACTGCCTTGCGTTGCAGGAAGAATCCGGCGCGACCTTCATTCACGCCTTCGATGATCCTGCTGTCATAGCCGGCCAGGGAACGCTTGGCCTGGAGATGCTCAGTGATCTGCCTGACGCGGACGCGCTGGTTGTCCCCATCGGCGGAGGCGGCCTCATCTCCGGCATCGCCATTGCGGCACGCGCGCTGCGACCCGACATAACCATCATCGGCGTGCAAGCCTCCGGCGCGGCCAGCACGCGAGCCGCGCTCGACAGCGGCGCGCTGCACACGCTGCCAGCCATCAACACCATCGCCGACGGCATTGCCGTCAAGCGTCCCGGCGCGCTGACGTTCTCTATCATCCAGAGATTAGTTGACGACGTGGTCGTCGTTGACGACGAAGCCATCATCAGCGCCGTGCTGCTGCTGATGGAGCGCAGTAAGATGCTGGTCGAGGGAGCAGGCGCGGCAGGCGTGGCGGCGTTGCTGACGGGCGCGATTGATCTCAAGGGCAAGAAGGTCTTGACGCCTCTGACGGGCGGCAACATCGATGTCAATCTCGTCAGCCGTTTTATTGAGCATGGCCTGGCGGCGGCGGGCCGCTACTTCGTCATTCACACGCGCCTGACCGACCGCCCCGGCGAATTGATGCGCCTGCTGGAAATTATCTCTGAGATGCGCATCAACATGATTGACGTGCGCCACCAGCGCATCTCCAGCCGCCTGCCTATCATGGAACGCGAGGAAACGCTGACGCTGGAGACGCGCGACCGTGACCAGTGCGAGGAACTGCTCACGCGCCTGCGCGCCGCCGGTTACATGGTTGAAGAGGCGCAGACATTGGAATAATGGCAAGGTTTCATTCCCCTTGCGGCAGCAGTGGCAGGATTTTCTCCTTCAACTGTTCCGTGACCCATTCGATGGAATGGCTGGTGTCGATGACCTCGAAGCCATATTCGTGAGACATCGCGTCGAACTGATCGATCAGGCGCTGTTGATAGTTGACGAAACTCTCGAAAAGGTCTTCGCCCAGGCGCATGTCCATGCCGGATTCCCAATAATCGAAACCGCCGCGCTGCAAAACGCGCGGGATCAGCTCCTCGACGCTGGTACGCAGATAGAAGATGATATCAGGCTTCAATGCCAGCCCATACAACGAGCGAATCCAGCGCGGATCGGAGCCGCGCACCAGCGCGCGCGCGATCAGCGAGTAGATGTAGCGATCGGTCAGCACGATGAAACCGGCGCGCAAGGCCGGTAATATCTGATGCTCGAAGCGATCCACAAAATCGGTGGCGTAAAAGAGATTGAGGGTAATGGGACCGAGCGTGTGACCTTCTTTGGCCTGCTTCAGTCCCGCACCGACCAGCTCGGAGCGCGTCATCTCCGTGCCGACGACGGCATAGCCGCTGCTCTCCAGCCAGGGACGCAACTGGTTTACCTGCGTGGAACGGCCTACGCCATCCGTTCCCTCGATAACGACAAGACGGCCCGGCAGCAATTCTTCTTGCTCTCTGAGATGAATGGCATCGATGCCATAAAATTCGAGTTTCGTCATACCCTCGTCCTCATCTTCCGCTGCGAATCTCCGGGTGCGATGGACGCATCTCGCGCGCCAGGCCGGCCCAGGCCGTCTCTTGCGCGGACGCGCGGATGCGCCGCACGCCGCGCAAATAGGGACGAATGATCTGGCGCATGCGGCGCTGCTGCTCCGGTATGGGCAAGGTCGCGTCCATCACCGTCAGGCCGAATTCGTCGATCATCGTCTCGTATTCGTTGACGATGCGCTGCTGGAAGAGCTTGAAGCTTTCACGCGGTTCGTTGCTCAAACCGAGGTCCATACCGGATTCGTAGTATTTCAATTCGGTGCGGCCCGACAAAATACGGCTGAGCGATACCTCCAGCGGCACGCGATAATAGAAAGCCACCGTCGGCTTGACGGCGAACTGGTAGAGTTCGCGCACCCAGCGGCGATCGACATTGCGCGCGACGTCGCGGGCAAAGGCGGTATAAATGTAGCGATCCGCCAGCACAATGGCCCCGGCTTTGAGCGGCGGGATAATGTCATGTTCGGTGCGGTCCGCGAAATCGGTAGCATGGATCAGACTGAACGTGGTAGGCGTGAGCAGTTGTTTCTTTTTTCCCCGACTGGTCGTTTTCTTGACGAGCGGCGAGGAGTTCCATTCGCTAAAAAAGACAGTATATCCTTCACTGATGAGCCACTGCCGTAAAAGCGCAATTTGCGTGCTTTTGCCCGAACCGTCAACGCCCTCGACCACAAAAAGTCGCCCTGGAAAGTTGTGATGTCCATATGTCTGCATTGCAATACCGATCCTTATCAGGTAGGTAACATGGGAGCATGAAAGTGATATATCGATTATGCTCAAATTTGCGCGCTCTTGTCAAGGTTTTGCCCCTTTTTCGCGCCTTATCTGTATTATATGGTTTGCCTGAGACGATATGTTCCGATATATAAGATGAAAAATAGCTCTATGCGTGATATACTATCGACACAGAGTCAAGAGAGATTGAGAGAAGAAAGGTTGGCGAACCATCAGCCAGATATTGCATGTCAATATTCCAACCGCCATCGGCCACCTGGAAGCCATTCTCAAGCCCGAAGAGCCAGGCAGCGCGCCGCGTTATGCCGGGCTGGTGTGCCATCCCCATCCGCTGGGCGGCGGCACGATGCATAACAAAGTGGTGTTCAAAGTAGCCCAGGTGTTACAATCGCTGAACGTTCCCGCCTTGCGTTTCAATTTTCGTGGCGTGGGACACAGCGCCGGCAAATACGACGAGGGACGCGGAGAGATGGATGATACGCGATTCGCGCTGGAGTTTTTGAGCCATCGTTATCCCGGTCTGCCCGTCATTCTGGCCGGATTCTCTTTCGGCGCCTGGGTCGGCCTGCGCGTCGGCGCGGTCGATGACCGCGTGCAAGCCATGATCGGCCTCGGCACACCTGCCCGCATGTTCGATGGGGACATCTTAGCGAAGAGCCACAAGCCCAAACTCTTCATCCACGGCACAGAAGACGAACTCGCGCCCTACGATCTGCTGCTACAATGGTTTGAGCAAGTGCCAGCGCCCAAAAGCCTCGTCACCGTGCAGGGTGCGGATCACTTTTTCCAGGATCGCCTGGAAGAGGTGCAGGCCATCATCGCCCGCTTTGTGCAGGCGCTCTAA
>DATLSW010000275.1:0-3223 GCA_035533955.1 Ktedonobacteraceae bacterium
GCGGCGAAACCGCCGCGGTGGCCGCCGATCACTATCACCGGATGCCGGAAGACGTGGCGCTGATGGCTGATCTGAGCCTCGACGCCTATCGTTTCTCGCTGTCGTGGTCGCGTATTCTGCCCCAGGGAACAGGCGCGGTCAATACCGCCGGTCTGGATTTCTATGACCGCCTCGTAAACGCCCTGCTCGCAAAGGGCATTTGCCCGGTGGCGACGCTCTATCATTGGGATCTTCCGCAGGCGCTGCACGAGCGAGGAGGCTGGCTCGTCCGCGAGACGGCCTGCGCTTTCGCGGACTATGCCGAGGTAGTGGTACGCCGCCTGGGAGATCGTATTTCGTGGTGGATTACCCTCAATGAACCCTGGTGCGCTGCCTACCTGGGCTACGGGTCAGGCGTTCATGCCCCTGGCATACGCGACCCGCAAGCCGCCGTGACGGCCTCTCATCACTTGCTGCTGGCTCATGGCCTGGCTCTCCCTCGCATACAAGCGCGCGCGCCCGCCCGCGCCGGCATCACGCTTAACCTGACGCCCGTCTTTGCCGCCGATGAGCAGGCAGAGACCGCGCAAGGCGTGGAGCAAATGGATGTGTTGTACAATCGCTGGTTTCTCGATCCTCTCTTCCACGGGCAATATCCCGAACGGCTCTTTACCGATCTTGATGTCGCTCCTCCGCCAATAGAGAGTGGAGACATGGCGCTGATCGCGGCTCCACTGGATTTTTTGGGCGTCAACTACTACTCTCGTTCGCTGCTGCGCGCGCGCCGGCAAACCAGCGCGCAGCCCGCTTCCCCCGCTCCAGCTTACGAGAACGTTGTGCCAGTCCCTGGCGCGAGTTACACGGAGATGCCCTGGGAAATCTATCCCCAGGGCTTAGGCGACGTCCTGTTGCGGATTCACCAGGAGTACGCGCCGCGCCTGATTATGGTCACAGAGAACGGGGCCGCTTTCGCCGATCAATGGGATGGCAGGACGCCGGTGCGCGATCAGCGGCGCGTGCAGTACCTGCGTGACCATATCCAGGTTCTCGAGGAGGCGCGGAAACAGGGCGTACCAGTGGGAGGATACTTTATCTGGTCCCTCATGGATAATTTCGAGTGGACGGAAGGCTATAGCAAGCGTTATGGCATTGTGTACGTCGATTATGCCACACAGCGCCGCCAGGTAAAGGAGAGCGGGCGCTGGTACACCGCGTTCATCAAAGCGCAGCATCACCGCCAACAAACGATGTTTTCCAACAAAGGCGCGGAAAAACAGGCGTAGCGGTGAGATATCATGCTGGAGATACGTAAGTAATACTAGACTACGCTATTTCTGGAGGTATGTATATGAGTGGCAACGAATCTATCGATGACGAACAAGAACACGCTGCTCCTGAAAATGACGACGACGATGAGCTAACGGAAACGGACGAGTTTGACTATCCTCCGCCCCCTCCGAAACGGCGACGCCGCCCGTTGGCGATTTTCGCCGTGATTGTGCTGATCATCCTGCTGGTGGGCGGCGGACTGGCAATCTCCCGCGCCGTCAACGGCGGCGCGTTTGGCCCCGCGCCCACGCCGACAACCGCGCTGCTCCCAGGCGAGAACCTGTTCTATGTAACCACCGATCCATCCTGGGGGGCAGTCTCCGTCGATGGACATATCCTCGCGCACCCGCCCGCGCTTGGCAGTCAGCCGCTAACACTTTCCGCAGGTGGGCATACCATCGTCTGGAACGCGCCGCCACTGCCGCCGCAGAAATGCCTCATTTTCGTGCCGCCGCAGCAAACGTCTGGCGGTAACTGCTCCGTCACCAACCAGATGACGGTGCAGAACGGTAAAGACGCCGGGCTGCAGGCCACGGTTGTAGAATTTACCCTCACATCCTCAATGCTGTCCAGCGCGCAATTTACTGCCCTGAGCAACACCATTCAGACCTATTTCAACACTTTCCAATCGGCGGATACGGTGCAGCCGGGCGAGCAGTATGCTGACGCCAACGCTCCCAATGATGTCGCCACGGCAACGCAGCCGTTGAAGGCCACCTTCAAAGTCCAGTTGGATAATAACCCGAGATCAAATCGGCCCTGTTATGGCGCGTATATTGGCGGCGCGCAGTCGTGCAGCAGTTGTTACACGTTTTGCAGTCCCTCTTTTGGGCTTGATTTTAATGCGCTGCCCAAGAATTTCAGCTATCCTCCTACCTGGGATATCTACGCTGTAGCTTACGCGACCTGGGATTATACGACGCTTTCCGGCCAGAGCGTCGCCGCCAACCAGCCGGATACAGCAACCAGCACGGGCATTGAATATGTCACCGCGCTCTATATTAGCTGGACTGGTTCGCAATGGCATGTCAGCGCCACTCCCGCGAAGAATGATACCAGCTTCTTTTTCGGCTTCACGCCGCCCTGTTCTGTGATCCAGGCTACCATGCTCAATAATAACAGCCTGTCGAACCAGTTTTTTTCCGTGACGATCAATGGTCAGCCGCAAAACCTGTCCTGGCAGGATTACGACTCCGGCCATAATCTGGCCCAGGGCTGCCTGGCGGGCGCGATCATCCAGCCGGGCAACAATACGCCGGTCGCAACCAACGCGCCGGAAGCGTATGTCCTCTATCGCTTCGGCGTGCTGCTGGCGGCCAACTCCCTTGCCCATCGCTGGTGGCCGAACCTGCCCGTCGCCAACAGCTACGAGCAAGGCATCGTGCAGCAATTGCTGCCGAAGCATAGATGATGTCATTGCTCAAACTGCATTCGAGGAAGCGTGCAATACGCCTGTAGGCGTAGGCACAATACGGCTGGGGTACTACGAACAAAGCGTGGTCATACTTTATCCTTTGCGTAGTGATTGATGTAGCTATGATCCAAAGGAGATAGTATGACCACAGGACCCGTTTTGCAAACACAACATCTCAAGAAATACTTCGGCTCCGTTCACGCGGTGGAAGACATCTCGTTGAGCGTCCACTGCCCGCGCAGCGCATAAACCAGGCGCTGGAACAAGTCGGTCTGGCAGCCGACGCTCAGCGACCTGTGAAGAAGTTCTCAACCGGCATGAAGCAGCGCCTGGGACTCGCGCTGGCGGAGCAGGGCGTCCCCATTTTCCTCAGCAGTCATTTACTTCATGAAATGGAACTCCTTTGCGACCGTGTGGCCGTCATCCAACACGGGCGGATTTTGACGCAGGGAGCCGTATCAGAACTGCTTTCAACCAGAGATGTCGTGCATAAACTCATTG
>DATLSW010000276.1:0-5632 GCA_035533955.1 Ktedonobacteraceae bacterium
TCGCCGATAGCGTCAGGTGTGACTGCTGATTCGCTTTCAGGCTGCGTTTGCGCCAGTGCCGTGGCTTGTTCAGCAGAGGGCGCAATTTCTTCCTCTGAGGTCTGTTGCGCATCGCTGGTCGGTTGGCTGCTTTCATCTTCGGCCAGATTCTCTGGTTCAGACGAATCGTGTGCATCCGGTTCTTCGGGTACGATTTGCTCTGTAGGAACGTCTGCGAATTCAGCAAGCTCGATTTCTGCCAGGACTGGCGTGGCTGGGACTGCTGGAAGTTTGAGTGTGGATGCTTCTTCCTCTTCGCTCATCAGTTTTTTCAGCAGCATAGCCTCGGTAGTCTGCGGCAATGGTTCAGAGGTGGTGGGGAATTCCCGATCGGCCTCAGCCGCGGTGTCGAGTTGCGAAGCTGGCGCTGCGCCGTTTACTCCGGTCAGCGAATCGATCCAATCATACGCGCCTTCCAGAGCATGTTCGCACCACTTCGTATAGTCATCGCCGATCAGGCCAGTTTGTTCGCAGTATTCCAGGCGCTGGATAGTCTGATCTAGCCATTCATCGCCGCGCTCAAGCAGACGGTCGAGCAGGTCGGCATCCTGCACGCCGCGCGATTGCATACGCGCAAGCGAGGCCAGCGCCATCGCCGAGGGCGCGTTTTGCTGCATCTCTGCCTGATTGACGGCCATGCGTTGTTGCAGTTCGTCGATCTGCTCGCGCAGCGCGGCAAGGCGCTGTTGGAAGCGCCAGCGTTGATAGCCGCGATAAAACTGATCGACGTCATCGGCGTTGAGTTGAGAAAAAATACTGTCCACGTTTTCTTGAGAGAGTGGTGTGTTGTTCATGGTATATTCTCCCCTGGATCGCGTGGAGCCTGCGGGGGCTGACTCCAACGTTCGAGCCAGCGCTGAACAAGGCGATTGGTACGGATGCTCTGTGGATCAATTGGTCCATTGATTTGACTGCCTTCGGAATCCGTCATGATAGAGCGCAGCCACCAGGGAAGATCAAGTTGAGGATCGGTCTGGGTGTGTTGGTCAAAAAAAGTGTTCATGTCTTCTGGCAACAGGACGATCTCTGCATGTGGAAGAGGCGGTGACTGTGGACTGAACGCGGGGCTAGAGGAATCTGGCCCCGCGTCAGGGGATGCGCCGTAGAAGTCTGGTAGATCGCCCCAGGAGCGTAATGCTGGAGAGATGGTCACGGGCGGCGCAACCCCTGACGCACTTTGTTCATCAGGCGCTGGTGTTATACTGAGAGGAGCAGTGATGGCTGGCAACGTGGGCGTTTCTACAGAAGATTGCTCCAGTTCTGCTAGAGCAGTGAGAGCGGCAGGTTCATGATCAACCAGTGTGGCTGCCAGCGCGGCGATGATCGGATTCTGGCTTAAACAGTTAACTGCGTCCAGGCTCTGCATGGCTGTCAGAAGCCGCGCTATTTCATCTTCAAGTTGCGCCAACTCCTCTTGTAAGAGTAGCTCGACCTGTCGATAGTGTAACCACTGCTGGTATCTTCCCATTATTCCGATCCCTCCCGTTCATTTGCCAGGGCTGTATCGTGCGAGATACGCATCAAGATGCCGATGATGATATAGTTGGCGAGCAGAGAACTGCCGCCGTAGCTCAGGAACGGCAGGGGAAGTCCGGTTAAGGGGAAGAAGTTCATATTGGCGGCGATGATGATGAACGTCTCGATGGCGAAGATCGATGTCAGGCCAGCCGCTAGCAACTGGTTGAAGGGGTCGGCTGTTTGCACAGCAATGCGATAGCCGCGATAGAGAATGAGCAGGTAAATGGCGATGATGCCGAACAGGCCCGCCAGGCCCAGTTCTTCGCCCAGTCCCGTGAAAATCATATCAGATTGCACGACCGGCACAAAGGTAGGATGGCCGAGCCCCAGCCCCGCACCTAAAATTCCGCCGCTTGACAGAGCAATGATACCTTGCACAATTTGGAGGCCGGCATTTTCCGCGAAAGTCTCGTCTGCCGTCGTCCAATGTTGCCAGTCTACGATGTTGAAGGTGATAGTCTGGAAACGCTCGCCAACGTAACTGAAAATGTGAAAATGGCTGAGCAGGGTATA
Organism: Ktedonobacteraceae bacterium; assembly: GCA_035533955.1. Taxonomy (GTDB): domain Bacteria; phylum Chloroflexota; class Ktedonobacteria; order Ktedonobacterales; family Ktedonobacteraceae; genus CADDZH01. The sequence continues at coordinate 2,071 of DATLSW010000276.1, forward strand.
ACCAGCATAGCTCATGACAGCGAAAATGAGCAGGCCGCCAACCACATAGGTTAGTTTGCCGCTGCCGAGGTAAATCATGCATAGGAAAATGCCGTAGATCAGCAGCGCCAGGCCCAGTTCGCGGATGCCCAGAAAGATGAGCAATGAGATACCCAGCATGATTGCGAGTGGGCCAAGTTCATTGATGCGCGGAACGGGAATATGCAGGAAGCCGAAGCGAAGCTCATTTCCGCCGAAGAAATCGCGCCTCTCGCTCAAGAAACCGGCAAAGACAATAACCAGGATGATCTTCAAAAATTCCGATGGCTGCAAACTGAATGGGCCGAAATTGAGCTGGTCGTGCGTCGGGCTATTAAAATCTTTGATCCGAAAGGCATTCACGACGGATACTAGCAGCAGGAGGATGCCGATGACCAGCAAGATATAGCGGTACTGCTTGAGCCAGCGCACATTTTTCAAGAAAACTATCGTCGCAATAAAAGTGACGAGGGCGAGGACAACCCATAGCAATTGGCGCGTCCCTTGCGTCGGGTCGGGCGGCGAGAGGTCTGGCCCGGTGCGTAAAGCCATCAGGACGCCGATGCCGCTCAGCAGACCGGCGAGCGGCAGCAGCATCTGATCGGCCTTCGGGAAAAAGATACTGAGGAAAATGTTCACCAGAACCATGGACACAACGAGGCCAATCACGGGAATTAGCCCCTGTATGGTAGGTAGATTCTTCAGGCTGAGGGATGAAGTCTCATTGAGCGTACCGCTATGAATGAGCCGGGCCAGCAGCAACTGCGTCATTTCCAGCAGCAAAATAATGAACGGGATGATAAACAATCCCAGTTCTTTCCACCGGTAGGTTTTTAATGGATTCGAGTAGTGTTTGCTCATATCAAAACCTCTTTGCCGCTTTCTTTATTGTACCAGTTTGAAAGCGATAGGCCCCAGGTTGATAATGTCGCCGGGTTTTGCCAGGACTTCATTCACAGCAGGTTCGCGATTTACATAGGTTCCATACGTGCTTTTGATATTTTGCACGTACCATTTGCCATTGTGGTTGCGGATACGCGCGTGATCTGTCGAGATGAAACCGTCGCTGAGTCGAATCGTGTTCATCGGCCCGCGCCCGATCGTCGTTTCCGGTTTCAACTCGAATTCATCCCCCAGGTTCAGAAACGTGCTGGGGCCTTTATCGACCACGATTAAGCGTCCTCTGATCACGGGCGCTTTCGCTCGCAAATCGCGCGTGATGGCGATAATGACTTGCAGCAGAAACAGATACAATAAAACGATGAATAAGAGCCGCAAGATTAACAGGAAAAAATCTAGCTGTGGCATAGGCTTGCGTTCTCACAATCTTTGAAAGTAGAAATCATAGCTCCCGATGGTGAAGCGGTCGCCGTTATTCAGGGTATACTGGCGCATATGCGGCGTTCCGTTAATGGTGATGCCGTTGGTGCTTCCGAGATCATAGATTATGAAAAACCCATTCTGATACATAATTTTTGCGTGATCGCGGGAGACTCGCTTGTCCTCGACGACAATATCGTTATAGCGTTGGCGACCTATACTGATCACTGCTTTTTTGATCAGGTATTTTTCTTGCCCGCCCTGTGGCAGCCGGATGGTGAGCCATGCTTCGGGCAGGGCCGTGAATGGCATGGGCGCGGGAGCGCTGGGATAGACTCCTGGCGCGTTGCCGCCTGCCGCCGCGGGAGGCGGATAGACGGGAGGTGCGAAGGCTGGCGCTCCTACTGGCTGCTGAGAAGCGGCCAGGTTGGCTTTCAATTGCGCCAATTGTTCTGGCGTTAGTTGGGTTGTACCCAGCATATCGCCGGGTAAGCCGCCGACGCCGGGAGGAGCCTGTTTCGGATCTTCAATGTGCGCGTCGATGCGTACTCTTCCTGGCCGCATCTGGCTATCTCCATGCAAACGCAGCAGCGGATCGGTTGTCAGGTTGTAGCGTTGTTGGCGCGCAAACTCGATCAGTGACCGTTTCCAATCGTCAATCAGCGTTTTCTGCGCGGACATCAATTCCTTGTGATCTTTCATGCTGATGTAGATATCATACACGTTTGGGACAAGGTGACGCCCGCCGTCGAGCGTTCGCTGCCCTTCTTCCATTGCCAGTTCGAGCTTGCGAGCCATCGCTGCCGGTTCAATTTTTGACGAACGGTCAAAGGGACCTTCTATCATCCGTTGGAGAATATTCTCTATTTTTAATAATCCCTGTCGGATTGGGTTCCGGCGAGTTTGCATACGGCGCGCTCTCCTTATTTCTGCAATACCTGGCGGGTCTTTTCCACGTCAAGGGCCATCTGCGATTTCAACGCCTCAATGCTGTCGAAGCGTTCTTCGTTGCGCAGGCGGGCAATGAAGTCAACCGTAATATGCTGGTCGTAGAGGTCCTGGTCGATGTCCAGAATATAGACCTCTACGAGGCGCTCCTTGCTTTCAAACATTGGGCGAATCCCGATATTCGCTGCACCCATATAAACGGGGGAATCTTCCTCTTCGTCACGCGCTATAGCATGCAAATGGACGTAGGTCGCGTAGATACCGTTTGCCAGTAACAGGCGATGCGGGTCCGGGATCATATTTGCCGTTGGGAAGCCGAGCAACCGACCGCGTCCATCTCCGTGCCGCACCACCCCGCTCATGACGACGGGGTGGCCGAGCAGTTCATTCGCCTCGGCCACGCGCCCCTCGCTCACCAGCGTGCGGATGCGCGTGCTGCTGATGCGTGTCTCGTCCGCTTCTGTGAGCGGGACGACGCGTACAGCGATACCATGTTGCTCGCCGTACTGCTCGAGAAACGTGGTATTGCCCATGCGATTATGCCCCAGGCTAAAATTCGCTCCGACCAGGAGCGCCTTGACCTGGAAATGGGCGCGCAGGTTATCGAGAAAGGTCTCGGCGCTCAGCGCGGCAACTTCCCTGGTAAAATGTAGCACGATGCTATCCGCTATGCCTCCATAACGCCTGGTCAGGGCCAATTCCTCCTCGAGGGAGGTGATATAGCGCACATCCAGGTCGGGTTTTACCACCATCAAGGTGTGCGGTGTGAAGGTCAGCATGACGGGCTTCGCGCCAACCTGCTGCGCCGTTGCTGCCAGTTCGCGCATGAGGCGCTGGTGGCCCCGGTGGACGCCATCGAAGTTGCCGATGGTGATGGCGATAGGCTCGTGTTCTGAGACCGTTGTATTGTATTCCATGTTTGCTCTTGTGTCAGTTCCTAATTTATGAATCATACGTCATTTGGCGTGGTTATGAAAGTTCTTTCGCCTATAGTACCACAGCAAGCGGCAACGCGCAATTCATCGCAACCCCGCCAGAATGTCCCACGGGGCTTGCAATTTCGCGCGTAATGGCTACAATAGGAGAGCAATTTACCATCAGGTGAAGGGGCAATTCTCCTCTCCGGGAGAGAGGTAACAATAATCGCGCCTTCTCGCTTACACCATGATAGAAAGAGGAAACAGACAGCTATGGAACGGACATTAGTCCTGATCAAGCCGGATGCGCTACAGCGCGACCTGGCCGGTGAGATTATCAAGATATTTGAGCGCAAAGG
>DATLSW010000277.1:0-7150 GCA_035533955.1 Ktedonobacteraceae bacterium
CCAGGCCGAAAGCGGTATCGTTGAGCGAAAAAGAACACCGTGAGCTGGAACAGCTGGTGCGTCGCCATAGCACAGCGCAGCAGGTGGCGTTGCGGGGACGAGTGATCCTGGCAGCAGCGGAGGGGAAGAATAACAGCCAGATAGCGCGGGAGGTGGGCCTGAGCGTGGAGACGGTGCGCGCGTGGCGGATGCGCTGGCTGGGGTTGCAAGCGGTCTCGCTGGATGATCTGTCGGTCAGCGAACGCTTGACGGATATCCCTCGTCCCGGCAGACCGTCCCATCAGCCAGTGGAGCGGGCGCGAAATTGCCGACGAAGTGATGGCCCGCGGCATCATTGAGCAGATTTCGCCGCGACATGCCAGCCGCCTCTTAAAAAAGGGGATCTCAAGCCGCATCTGATCCGCTATTGGCTGACGCCGCCCGAAGATGCGCAGCGTGAGGAAACGATCCAGGCGATTTGTACGTTGTATGAGCAAGCGCCGCATCTGGCCGAGCAAGGAGAATGCACCGTGAGTACCGACGAATTGACGGGAGTGCAAGCCCTGGAACGCAAGCATCCCTGCTTACCACTGGCCCCAGGCAAAGTCGAGCGGCGGGAATTTGAATATATCCGGCATGGCACGCGCACGTTTCTGCTGAGCCGCGATGTGGTCACGGGAAAAGTGGTGGCTCCCACCTGTGGCCCCACGCGCACCGAAGCCGATTTCCTGGCCCATCTCAAAGGGGTCGTTGCCACTGACCCGAAGGCTCTGCGCTTTCATATCGTCTGTGACCATCTCAATACCCATCAATCGGAATCCCTGGTCTGCTGGGTGGCAGAGCTTTCCGAGCTTGCTCTGGACCTGGGCATCAAAGGCGAGAGCGGTATTCTGGCCTCGATGGCGAGCCGAGCCGCGTTCCTCTCCGACCCGACCCATAAAGTTGTGTTTCATTACACGCCCAAACAGAGTTCCTGGATGAATCAAATTGAAATCTGGCTCTCTATCCTGGTTCGCAAGCTGCTCAAGCGGGGCTCCTTCGTTTCCGTTGAGGAACTGGAAGCCAGGGTCCTGGCTTTCATTGACTATTACAATCGCACCATGGCGAAGCCGTTCAAATGGACCTACCAGGGCAAGGCGTTGACCATCTAAACTAGAGGAGGTTTTACGCCTACGTGTACTAGCTAGCCCATCTCTCTCATTCCTAACCAACCAGTGTTGGTAGTCTAAACATCAATTCATACGACACTGAGAGAATACGGTATGAGTATCACGTAGCAGTCACCGGAGGGGAAGAATATCACAGAAGTATCACCGCCTGACATATTCCAGATATCCGCTAACGAGACCGATCAACCCGCAGCGCGGGCCACAAGTTGCAGATCAGGCAGATCACCAGAGCCAACCCGACCGGGCCGGACAGACCGAACAGCAGCGCGTAGAGCGAGATATTGACGATGGTGATGGCACCGAGCGGCGCGGCGAGCAGGATCGAGCCAACGCGCAGAAGGGCCGCGAGGTTGCCGAGCCAGAGCGTAGCTGCGACAAGACGTGGTGAGACGATATGGCCGCCGGAGAAGCCAGTGATCATGCGTGGGGCGATGCCGCAGATCAACAATGTGATGAAGCCGACGGCGAGACTGTGACGAATGGCATCCAGCGCAAATGGCAGCGTGCCGCCCACCAGCAGCGTTCCTCCATCAACGACCAGCAAGAGACCCGCCAGCATCGCCCACAGGTATGCACTGGCAATCAACGCGACAAAAGGGCCAAAGGCCCCGCGTTCTTTCCTGACTTTCGTCTGGTAGGACCGCGCCAGCGTTTGCGGTTCCGGTGCGAGATCGGCAATCCGTTTGGGCAGACGACCGCGCTTTCGCATCAGGCTCAGAAACACGCCAATGAAGAGCAGCAGCGCGACGCCCGCCAGCAGCATTCCCAAGCCACCAACGGCGTCCCCGAAGTTACCAGCCTGCATCCCTTCCAGCGTCCCGAGACAGAACAGCAGCAGGCCGGTGAAGTACACACTTGCAAGAGGCCACAACACCTTGCGCGGAAAGGCATCCAGCCCGGCGTACATGGGCAGCGACTGCGCGGACATGGCGAGCGCCATCGGCACAAGAAAGCCGAAGAGACCGAGCGTGACATTCAGATCATCGAAAGCGCTGCTCACGATACCTGCGTTTGTGATCGCCAGGAAGACATTGACCAGGTTGACTATGCTGGCAAGGCCCAGCGAGACGTATGCTCCAACTACCAACGGGGCAACACCGCGAAAAGCTGGCCGTTGGATCACAGGCGGGCCGCCCGCAAACGTCAGGGCAAGCAGAGAGACCATGCCCAGCAGAGCGGCAGTTTCCAGCACGCCGCTGGCGATCAGCCCGGCTCGCCAGAGGATGGCGCTCGATAGGGTAGCAAGCGGTTGGCTCAGCGTGCGCAGCAACAGGCCCAGGACAAGCGCGCCCACTATCCAAGGAACCAGTTGAGGCAGCGCGAGTGGATTGCCGCGCAGGCGTGGCAGAAAATGCAGGGATACGCCTGCGACAAATAAACCTGCCCAGCCGTAGAGCTGTAGATGGCCGTGTGCCTGCGCCACCGCCAGCCACCACGGACCAGTGACGACGCCGAGCATAGCCGTGAGGGTGAGAACGGTGGCAAGCACAAAACCACCGCATGTGCCTATGAGCAGGGCTACGCCAATGATCGGCGCGGTACGTTTGAACGATGCCTGGTGTGCCATTTTTATATTGCTGTGTGTCATTGTTGAACTATCTCGCGTGAGCATCGCGATCAACCCCTCACTAAAATGGTATCCGTGGAGAATGCCATTTCTCACTTTGTTCATCAACCCGCGCGTCAATCGGGTTTACAAAGTCACTTTATCCGATCCCCATCCCCTTCTGCTGTGACGAAAGTCGCAGTATCCTGTGGATGAAGAAAGTGGATCGCTTTGTGGTTGCTTTCACAGCTCTCGCTGTAGATTCCGTGCTATACTAAAAATATCTTGTGGAGTGCTATTCCATGCAGCGCAGACGCCGCGTAGATAAACGACACGACTGCATCTGTCTGCTCCGACATCCTGGGTCTTTCTTGTGAGGAGGATTCTCATATATGGCCTGATAAGCCGTAAGGGATAAAAGGTATCGCTTATGTCAGCATTGCCAGACGTTCGCGGTTCACCACGACGGCACGGCCCTGACGCATCTCGATAGCTCCGGCGGACTCCAATTCTTTGAGCGCGCGCCCCACCACTTCGCGGGCCGTCCCGGCCATTGCCGCCATCTCTTGCTGCGTCAGATGGTGACTACTCGCCGTGGGTTGATATTCCTGCTCTTGATCGAGCAGAATCTTGGCGACACGTGCGGTGACATGACGCAATGACAGATCCTCCACCAGTACTACCAGGTGACGCAGCGCGTCGGCGAGCGACTGCACCACGGCCACAGCTACTTCTGGCCGCGTGGCGATGAGTTCGCGGAGTTCATGGTGGCGTATCAGGTAAACCTCGCTTGCTTCCATTGCCGCCGCGCTGGCCGGATTGGGGCCGCCATCCAGCGCTGGCACATCATTGAAGGTGTGGCCCGCCGCGATCAGGCGCAGCACCTGTTCTCTTCCTTCCAGCGACGTCTTGAAGACTTTGACCAGACCCGTGTGGACATAATGCAGCGCGCCTCCCACATCGCCTTCAAGCAAAATGATTTCTCCCCGCTCATAGTGACGCACAACCGTCATGGCCGCGACACACTCCAACTCTTCTCCGTTCAACGCGGCAAAAAACGCTATCTTTCTGAGAATACTCACATCAGCGCGCACATATTTCTCCTTCAACACCATAATGCCCAATGAAATGCCATGACTACCGTGCTTCTTTGCATTCCTCAGTAGTGACAAAAGTCGCGGCAATCATCCATCCCATACGTGTATGCTCTAGCTATCGGTCAGGTAGAACGAAACGACAATCCTGGCTATTACGCACAATCATACAGCGAAAAGCACGAGATTGCCAGTATGCCTTACGAAAGGATTTGCAACGATGGACGAGCAAGTAACACAATGGCAAACGCAAGCAACCACTGTGCTTGATGTGCGGCCCGATCTAGAGCGCGGGGATGAGCCTTTCGTGCGCATCATGGAAGCTGCCACGGGCATCCTACCAGGAAAAAGCCTGGTAGTAATCGCACCGTTTGAGCCGGTTCCGCTCTACGACGTGCTGGGCGAACGCGGCTTCCAGCACGAAACGCGCAACATTACTCCTAACGAGTGGGTGGTACGCTTCACGCGCCATCAAGATGCTGTATAGAGGGAGATACGGGAGGAACAATCAGACCATGCCCAATCATCAGGCAAAACCAGCCAACAGATTGCTAATGAACAGCGGAGCGACGTCTGCCATCGCTATTGGCGGTATGTCCGGTGCCATGACAGGGGGCCGCAGCGTTCCGTTACTGGTTCCTCTGTTGTTCTTGCTCACCGGGGCGGTCGCGGCGGCACTGTTCAGCGGCGCGCTGCCGTGGATCGCGCCCGAAGCATTGCTCTCGCCCGGTTTCCCACACGTCCTGGCGCTGGTCCACACGGCGACGCTGGGTTGGCTGACGATGACCATCATGGGCGCATCACTACAGCTCGTCCCGGTAATCGTGGTCGCGCCGCTGCGGGCGACGCGCTTCCTTTACTGGCACTATCCCATCTATGCCGGCGGCGCGCTTTTGCTGATCAGCGGCTTCTGGCAGATGGTACCCTGGCTTCTGGTGATGGGCGGCGCGTTGATCGTGCTGGCGGTGATTCACCATGTGATCATCCTCGCCGCCACGCTGGCCCACGCCACCAGGCGTCCCTTAACCGCGCGTTTCCTGATCGCGTCCCTCTGCTACCTGTGCATTGTCGTCAGCCTGGGATTGACGGCGGCGCTCAATTTCCAGTTCGGCTTCCTCGGCCCCAACTTCGACCAGTTGCTGCTGGCACATATCACCCTGGGCGTCGTGGGCTGGCTCAGCACAACACTGATCGGCGTTTCCTATAAGCTGGTGCGCATGTTTGCCCTGGCGCATGAACATACCGATCGACTGGGCAACATCATCTTTGTTCTGCTGAACGCGGGTATCATCCTCCTCGCGCTCGGCCTTCTCCTGTCATGGCGGCCAGTGATCCTGTGCGGCGGTGGAATATTGATCGCTGCTGCCTGGATGTTCGCCTGCGACTACTGGCGAATGCTGCGCGTGCGACGGCGCAAGCTGCTCGACACGACGCAATATCATGGCATCGCCGCCGTCGTTTACTTCGCGCTGAGCATCCCGGTTGGCGTCGCGGCGGCGCTCTTCGGCTGGCTGCAACCGGGGATACTGGCGGCGCTGGCGTTGGCCGCGCTGGTCGGCTGGCTAGGGCAAAGCACGACCGGCTACCTGTACAAGATCGTGCCGTTCCTGATCTGGCATCACCGCTACGGGCCGCTTGTAGGACGTCAGAAAGTCCCGTTGATGCGCGAGATGCTGCACCAACGTTGGGCGCGCCTAAGCTGGTGGCTGATCAACGCGGGGCTTGCTGGAGCCATCATCTGCGCCCTCGGCGGATGGCTCGTACCCATGCAGTTCGCCGCCGGCGTCATGGCAATGGGCTTTCTGCTCGTTGCCGTCAACGTGGTGGGGATCGTGCGCCATCTGCGGGCATAGACGCTAGGAAAACCCCAACATCTTTCGCCCATCCTCCGTCATCCGCGACGGTTCCCAGGGCGGCTCCCAGACGAGGCGAATTTCGCCGCCCGTCACGCCCGGTATGCCTTCCAGCGCGTAGCCCACGCCCTCGCCTAGCGACTCGTGCATCGGGCAACCGGGCGTCGTCAACGTCATGGTGATCGTGACATAGCCCGCTTCATTGATCGCGACATCATAGATGAGGCCCAGGTCAACGACGTTGACGCCCAATTCAGGATCATCAACATACTGTAGCGCCTTGTAAATCTGCGCCAGCATTGCTTCTTTCTCACTTATTTCCATCGTCATAACTCCTTCGTTCGCTCCAAAGCTACTGAGAGCATAGCTAATCAGGCGGAAAAAGGCTGCGACATTTGTCACAGCATAGTACGCCGCGCTGTGGCATACTTACAGCGAAGCCACACACAAGTGTGTTGTGTGACCGCTACTTTTCTAGAAAAGTAGCGTTTCTGAGAGAAAGAGAGGCTATCATGGCAGAATCTGTCGTTACCCTTGATGTCCGTGATTTGATCCCGCGCGAACGCCACCCGCTGATCTTTTCGCAGCTTGACTCCTTGCACGTTGGCGACTCCTTGCGTCTCATCAACGATCACGATCCCAAACCGCTGCGCTACCAACTGCTGGCCGAGTATCCAGACATGTTCGAGTGGGAGCCAGAAAAACAGGGGCCAGAAGAGTGGATCATCCACATTCGCAAAGTAGGGGAATCATAGCAACGCCATTGATTGCATCCAACAATGAACACAGGAGGCAGGTATGAGTCAAATGCCAAAAACAGAAGTAGCGCAAGCAACCGAAGGAATACAGGGAGAACCGGGGAACATGATCCTCTTCAACTTGCGCGAACTTACCACATTTCGCGACGAGGGGCCGTCAATACAGATATTATCAGATAGCGGCGTGGCGCGCGTCGTCCTCTTCGCGTTCAAAGCCGGACAAGAACTCAAGGAACATCACACGTCCAGCCCGATTCTTGTGCAGGCGCTGCGCGGTCGCGCTGCATTCAGCGCCAATGGCACACAAGTCAGGTTGCAAGCGGGGACGGTTCTACAGCTTGAGGCCAATGTTCCACACAGCATCATCGCTCAGACCGACGCCGTCATACTGGTGACCATGACTCCCAGCCCCTCCTACCACAGCCTGGAGCGTGAGGTCTTTCAGGGTCTTACACCCCTCGTCACGCGCACCACGGAGCCACCTTCTCCGCGCTGAGGAAGCGAACCATCATGACTATTGCACGGCATGAAACGAAGACGATCGAGGCATCTACGTCAGCCATTCCTGGCCCATCGGTTGGCGTAGATGCATTTTACGCAGAAACGAGCGAAGAAACAAGCCATGTATTCAAGTGCATGGAATGCGACCTGCAACTGCAATTGGATACAGCATTGATCAGGCATGACGCGACCGGCTCCATCGACGAGTTTGTGAGAATACAAATTCATCCAGTATCCACGTCGTAATCAG
>DATLSW010000278.1:0-3968 GCA_035533955.1 Ktedonobacteraceae bacterium
GCGCGGCAAGTTCGATCCCATCGAGACGCTGGCAATGCTCAACAGATATCCCATCACTACGCTCTGCGCCCCGCCAACTGCCTACCGTATGATGGTTCTTGAAGAGCCTATCGCCTACATCAAGGCGCACCCGCCCAAAGCTCTGCGCCACTGCGTCGGCGCGGGCGAGCCGCTCAACCCCGAAGTGATCAAGGTTTGGGAAGAGACCACCGGCATGATCATCCGCGACGGCTACGGCCAGACGGAAACGGTGCTGCTGTGCGCCAATTTTCCGCCCATTGTCGTCAAGCCCGGCTCGATGGGCAAACCCTCGCCCGGCTTCGATGTCGAGGTCATCGATCATGACGGCGTTCCCTTGCCGCCTAACAAAGAGGGCGATATCGCCGTGCGCGTCAAACCCAACCGCCCGACCTGGATGTTCAAGGAATACTGGCGCAACCCCGAAGCCACGCAAGCCTGCCTGCGCGGCGACTGGTACATCACCGGCGACCGCGCCTACAAAGACGAGGACGGCTACTTCTGGTTCGTGGGCCGCGCCGACGACGTGATCATCAGCGCGGGCTATCGCATCGGCCCCTTCGAGGTCGAGAGCGCGCTGAAAGAGCATCCCGCCGTCGCTGAATCGGCGGTCATCGCCAGCCCGGACGAGATGCGCGGCGAGATCGTCAAAGCCTACGTCATCCTCGCTCCAGGATACACAGCCTCACCTACCTTAGCGACCGAATTGCAGGATCACGTCAAGAATGTCACCGCTCCTTATAAATATCCGCGCGAGATCGAGTTCGTGACGAGCCTGCCCAAAACCATCTCCGGCAAGATTCGCCGCGTCGAACTGCGCGAGATGGAACGACAAAAGAAACAGGAGAAATAACCATCAAGGCGGGCAATCGACCGATTGCCCGCCTTGATTTTTATTTTCTATTAAATCAGGTGGTGTTCGACGGCGAAGCGCGTGGCGGCGGCGCGCGAATTGACGCCCAGCTTATTGTAGATAGAAGTGAGGTGCGTGGTCACAGTGCGCGGGCTGACGATAAGCTGCTCGGCGACCTCCGCGTCGCTCAATCCTTGCGCGACGAGACGCAATACATCAACTTCGCGCGCAGAAAGCCCGGCGGGATAAGAGAGCGACTTCTTTTTTTGCGCGGGCGGGTGCGATAAATCGGCCCCTACGGACGAGGGCAGCCAGCGCGCGGAAAGCGCCTCCTCCGGCGACATGGCGCGTCCTTCGGCCCACAGCGTCTCGAACAAGGCGTCGCCCAGAAAGGCGCGCACGGCGGCGCATTCGCGCTCGCGCAGCACGCGCATGGCAGGCATTTCCGGGAACTGAATGGCCGCCCGCCAGGCTGCCGCCGCCGCCCACAGCCGAACCGCCCAGGCATGATAATCTTGCGCCACCGCCATTGTCGCCATGCCCTCCAGGCAGACGGCGCTGATCTCGTCATCCTGCTCGCCGATTTCCGCGGCGATCGCCAGGCTTTCCTTAAACAGCGCCTGAGCAGCAGGATAATCCTGCTGAGCCGCCATAATCTGCGCCAGCAGCGCCAGATAATTGCCGGTGATCGAGCGATCACCGCCCTCGCGAAAAAACTTGAGGCACTCTTCGACTCGCAGCCTCGCTACTGCCAGGTTGCCCTGACGAAACGACAGCCAGCCGAGCATCCCCTGCATGGCGGCGGCGGCGCGTTTGTCGCCGACCTCTCCGGCGAGATCAAGTCCCTCTTCCAGCAGCAGGCGAATCTTGTGTTCCGGCGGCGGCTCCTCCGCGCCAAAAATCACCTGGGCCAACTGGTAGAGCGCGCTAGAGATGCCAGCTTTATTGCGCAGCGCGCGCTGTCGCGCCAGCACCTCCTCCAGCAGCACGCGCGCCTGCCCGAAATCTCCCCGCGTCTGCGCGACATAGGCGATATTAAGTAACGTATTAGCGATGCCCTGACTATTGCCCAGTTCTTTATAAAGAGCCAGGCTTTCTTCATAGAGCGTCCGCGCCTGTTCAAGCTCCCTTTTTTGGTGCGCGATCCATCCCAGCCCGCGCAGGCTAGAAGCGATGTTTTCGCGATCTTCCAGCGTCCTGAAACGCTGCAAGCTGTCCGCCAGCAGCGCCTCGGCTCTACTGAGATCGCCCAGGCGCATGATGATATCCGAGGCGAAACGATATGCCAGCGCCTGCGCGCGCGTTGCCGCGCCATCGCTGTTTTGCAGCGCCCGTTCCAGGAATGCGCGCCCTTCCTGCAAGTAACCATGCGCCATCCAGAACATGCCCAGCGCGCTGCCCAGGCGTAATGCCAGTTCTTGCTGCTGCGCGCGCTCTTTTTCAGCGTTCTCATCCAGCAGCCAGGCCATCGTCGCGCGTAGATTATCATGCTCGCGCTCGAGGCGTTTGAACGATTGCTCCCGCGCTAATTCTGTCTGCGCTGCCGCCTGTTCCTCGGCAAATTTCACATACACCAGCGCGTGAGCCTGCCGCGTCGCTGCTATCTCTCCGCACGCTCGCAAGCACTCCAGCCCATATTCGCGGATCGTCTCCAACATGTACAGGCGGCCTTCGTCGTCGCTTTCCTGGCGCGGAGCCTGCAAAAGGCTCTTGTCGATCAGCGAATCCACGCCGTCAAGCGTCATCTCGGCCAACTCGCCGCCGGTTTCATCCAGATACCCTGCCAGTTCCTCGATTGCAGGCAACGTGAAGCCGCCGCTGAATATTGAGCAGAAGCGAAAGATGCGCTGCTCTTGCGTATTGAGCAGATCGTAGCTCCACTGGATGGTGCTGCGCAGCGTCTGCTGGCGCGTGGGCTGCGTTGGTAGCCCTTTCGTCAGCACCTGGAGGCTATGTGTGAGACGGGGCAAGAGCGTTTGCGGCGGCAACAATTTAATGCGCGCGGCAGCCAGTTCTATCGCCAATGGTATCCCATCCAACCGGGCGCAGATTTCGGCGATGACGGCGGCATTAGCAGGCGTGACCTGGAACGCCGGTTGCAAGACGCGGGCGCGCTGCGCGAATAGCTCAACGGCAGCATAACGTGCGATTTCCTCGTTGCCAGGAAGTTGTCGCGTATCCGGCACAGCCAGCGGCGCGACCCAGTATTGCCGCTCCGCCGCGTTGTGCAAAACTACCCGGCTGGTGACGATGATGCGTACCTGCGGGCAAGCGGCCAGCACGTCCTCGAGCAATGGCGCTGCCGCAATCAGTTGCTCAAAGTTGTCGAGTATAAGCAGCAGATGTTTCTCGCGCAAAAACTCCCACATTTGCTCTTTCCACGAGCGGTCAGCATCTTGCAGCGCCAATTCTTGCGCGATTGCCGGAAAGAGCAGTTCTACATCCCTGATCGCCGCCAGCGAGACAAAGCACACGCCATCCGCGAACGCGCCGCGCAGTTCGTGAGCAATTTCAATGCTCAGGCGCGTTTTGCCGATACCGCCCGTGCCGAGCAGCGTGACCAGGCGCGCAGCGGGTTGAGTAAGTAAAGCGCCAAGATCCGCCACTTCCTGTTCCCTCCCCACCAGCGGCGCGAAGGTCGTAGGGACGTTCCAAAGCGGTTTAGACTGGGCAGCAACCTGCTGGCGGCTTCCGGTGGTGGATAGCGGGCGCTCATGTTCTCGCCTATGTTCCCCAGTACGGTCTGACATGCTTGCTCCGGTCTAGTTGCTTGTAACCTTCCCACGCGCTATTGTATCACATAGAAAAGAGTAGAAGCTGTTATGCACTTCACATTTTTCCACGTGCTACAACCTGTGTGGGTGTCTAGCGTATATAAAGTAAGTTACCAGGAAGGTTCATATCGGACGCAAGACACGAGACAAGGAAGAATTGCGCCCCTACAATGGAGGAATTAATATGGGCGACGAATGGACACAAGATCCGCCACCACAACCCGAAGTTGGTCAACCCAACAATCGGGATGACATAGACAAACGCCTTGAAGATATCAAGCGCACAGTGATGCAGGGCGCGAACGAGGCACAGCAGCGCATCA
>DATLSW010000279.1:0-8169 GCA_035533955.1 Ktedonobacteraceae bacterium
TCCACGCTCATCCCCGATTCGAGTAACGGCGGATTTGGCCTCCCGCACGGTGGCGCCGCCTGGCATGACGCCATCATTTTCGCGATCCTGATCCTGATTCTGGTATTTCGCCCTTCTGGTCTGCTCGGCCAGCAAGTGCCAGAGAAAGTGTGATCGTGATGCGCAGTTGTCTCTTGTTCATAGGTCCACTACTCCGTTTAGAATCGAGGTGATGCAAGCATGTCCATTGCGCTCCCTTCCAGGTTATTGAATCCGCCACGCGATACTCGCTTACTTTTGATCAAGTGGGTGGTGGCGCTACTCGTTCCTGTCATGATATTTACATTGTGGAGCGGTGAGGGGATTGTAAATTCCATCATTGCCCCGTCGTCCGTACCCTATGGTATCCCCACCGATCTGGCTTCGCTGATCCAGGCTGCGATATTCACGCTCATTTTCTACTTAACAGCCCCGTTGCTCGCTGGCTACCTCCTCGGTACCGATAGCGGACGACGCACTCTTCTCCTGACCTGGCTCGACGTCTTCCTCTTCGCCGTTGTTCCTCTGACGCTCATTATCGTGACAACCAACTTGTTTTTTGGCCTTGCCCTCTGCGTCATCGTCTGGGGCGTCTATTTCTTCGTGCGCAATCGTTTCTTCAAGACACGCACGTTGGCGACTTCCGCATCTGCCTCCACACTGGTACTCGAATTGCCTCTTTCGCTGGATGGCGATCAGCGCGCTTCTTTGATTGCCCGCGCCTCTCTGGGCGGCTTCTGGTATGGCCTGGCTTTTGCATTAGTATCGCTAGTTGTTGACCTGGTCTATTTCTTCACCGGTTCGCTCTCTACTATCCTGCTGATCTGGGCCATTATACGCACGATTGTCTTTCCTGTTGCGGGATATTTCCTCGGACAATTGGGTGGCATGTTGGCCTTGTGGTTCGCCGCGCGCGCCAACAGACTGCAACAAGAAAAGACCACCGACAGCAATATCTCTGCCAGCAGAGCTGCTGAACGAGCCGAAAACCTCGCAAAGGATCAAGTGCCGAACGATCTTCCCCTGCGCAGTCGTGGGGCGCAGCGCTTCTTCTTGCTTCTGCTGCTGGCTTTTGTCGTATTCTATCCCGTGATCGATCCGTACCTGTTTAGCTTTGGCACGGATGGCCGCCTCGGAGGTCTCGGCGACGCCGGCTACTACGTCATTCTCGCACTCGGCTTGAATATCGTCGTGGGTTTTGCTGGCTTGCTTGACCTCGGTTATGTGGCCTTTTTTGCCATTGGCGCGTATTCCTGGGGTATGGTCGGCTCAACGCAGTTCACGTTCATCACGGGTATTCCCATCATTCCTGCTGTGTGGTCCTGGCTCTTCTGGCCCATGATCGTTATCACCGCGTTTATTGCCGCCGGTTTTGGCGTCTTACTCGGCGCGCCAACTCTGCGCCTGCGTGGTGACTATCTCGCCATCGTCACCCTGGGCTTCGGCGAAATCGTCCCGGTAGTTTTCCTCGAAATGGATAAGTATACCAGGGGCGCTAACGGCATCATTGGCGTTTATCCTCCCGCTTTTCCTGGGGCTAACTGGTCCACCTCAACGCCTTACTACTACTTGATCCTCGCCTTGATTGTCCTCGTCATCTTTGCCAATGTTCGTTTGCGCGACTCACGCCTGGGCCGCGCCTGGATCGCCATCCGCGAGGACGAGATCGCCGCGGCATCGTCAGGCGTGAATCTTGTGAATACCAAACTCTTCGCCTTTGCCGCGGGAGCCTTCTTCTCCGGCGTCGCCGGCGCGTATCACGCTGCCAAACTCGGCGGCGTCTCTCCTGATGACTTCAGCTTTGGCGATTCCGTGATCTATCTCGCGATGGTCGTCATCGGCGGCATCGGCAGCATCCCCGGCGTCATTGTCGGCGCGATTGTCGTGTATGCCATCAATGAACTCATTCTGGCTC
Organism: Ktedonobacteraceae bacterium; assembly: GCA_035533955.1. Taxonomy (GTDB): domain Bacteria; phylum Chloroflexota; class Ktedonobacteria; order Ktedonobacterales; family Ktedonobacteraceae; genus CADDZH01. Next base: position 1,934 of record DATLSW010000279.1, read on the forward strand.
AGCTCGACACCTGGGCCTCCGACCCATCAAATGTCATGTACTTTATCCATAATGCCATTACACAGGTCATTCCTGGCTTTACGTTCGGCAATATCCGTAACTTGATCTTCGGCGTCATTCTCGTCGTGATCATGATCTTCCGGCCTGAGGGGCTTATTCCCAGCGCCCGCCGGAGGCGCGAATTGCATAGAGCGGATGAAGAAGAGGTCGAGATGGGATCATTGGATGCGCTGCCTGGAACGTCCGCTTTTGAATCCGAGATACATGTTGAATAGCAGCGCACAGGAGAATAGCTATGAGCGTTGAACAGGTGAACGAGAACGAGACATTACTGTATCTGAAAAACGTCTCCAAACGCTTTGGAGGTCTCGCCGCCGTACAGGATGTCGATTTATATGTACGACCGCGCGAGATTGTCAGCATTATTGGCCCTAACGGCGCTGGCAAAACGACGGTTTTTAACTTGATCACCGGCATCTACCGCCCCACGATGGGTGATATTACGCTGGCTGGTAAGTCGATGGTCGGTCTCAATCCTGACAAAATTGTCCGTGCGGGCATCACACGCACTTTTCAGAATATCCGTCTCTTTAATAATATGACTGTACTGGAAAATGTTCTCGTGGGGCAGCACACACAACTGAAAACCGGCGTAGCGGGCGCGCTATTCCGTCCGCCCCACACCAGAAAGGAAGAGGCTGAAGCCCGCAGACGCGCCATCGAACTCCTGGGCTTTTTTGGCTCTGAGCTGATTGAGCGGCAGGACGAATTCGTGATCAATCTCTCCTATGCCTACCGCCGCCGCGTCGAAATCGCACGCGCGCTTGGCGCCAAACCGAAACTTCTCTTGTTGGATGAACCAACGGCGGGTATGAACGAGGCGGAAACGCTCGACGCTGTCAAATATGTGCGGCGTTTGCGTGATGAGCTGGGCCTGACCATCCTGTTGATTGAACATAAACTTGCCGTGACTATGGGTATCTCAGACCGTATCGCCGTGCTGGACTACGGGCGTAAGATTGCCGAGGGATTGCCTGAAGAGATTCGCCGCAACGAACGCGTGATTGCCGCCTATCTGGGCAGGGCCGCGACTGCCGATCAGGAAATTATAGAAAATTGACGCTCAACGAGGTTTGCTATGTTACGATTGACCAATGTAGATGCCTACTACGGCCCAAGCCAGGTCCTCAATAAGGTGACGCTTGAAGTAAATCAGGGCGAGATTGTTTGCCTCTTGGGCGCCAACGCCGCCGGGAAAACAACCACTATGAAGACCATCTTTGGCCTGTTACATCCTCGCAAAGGCGCTATCGAATTTGAGGGAAAGCGCATTGAACGTATGTTGCCCGGCGATATCGTGCGTTTGGGGATGGCGCTCGTGCCGGAGGCGCGCCGCATTTTTCCGCGCATGACCGTCCTGGAGAATCTGGAGATGGGGGCTTTTATTCGCAGGAACAGAAAAGAAATCAACGCCGATATCGATCATGTCTGCCAGATTTTCCCGCGCGTCAAAGAACGCCTGAAACAGGTCGCTGGCACAATGTCCGGCGGCGAACAACAAATGCTCGCTATGGGCCGCGCCTTGATGTCCCGCCCGCGCTTGATTTGTATGGACGAACCTTCGATGGGTCTCTCGCCTATTCTCGTCGAGACGGTGTTCAGTACTATTACGCGCATTCGCGATGAAGGTATGACGGTTTTTCTGGTCGAGCAAAATGCGTCGATGGCGCTCAGTCTCGCTGATCGCGGCTACGTTTTGCAGACGGGCAAGATCGTGTTGAGCGATACTGCCCAGAAACTGCTCGATAACGATCTGGTGCGCCAGGCATACCTCGGTGGCTAGAAGTTCGGTGTCTAAATTGGGCGTGCTAGCACGCCCAATTTAGACACCGAACTTCCTACGCTCAATAGAGAAACGATGTGTTTGCGTCCTCGTAAGTCCATCCAGGCTGGCTATCGTTCGCCGCGTCAACAAGCGTTGGCGTACCCTGTACGTTTCCCTGATCATCGATAGTTGCTGTGTAGAGTCCTTGCTTTTTCAGACGCGTCCCTTGCCACAACACGCGCCCGCGCGTCACGAAGACAAAGTGACGGCTATCAGCAGCCCAGAGGCTATTGGCAATCGGTTGCAGCAGGGCATTGATGCTCGCGAAGCCGGGTTCGTTTTCCGCGCCTGCCAGTGAACCGCCGTCGCTCAATAAGATTTGCTGCTGCCCGTTTTGCGCGTTGATCAACTGCACGCTATGCTGACCATCAAGTAGCAAAAAATGGCTGTCCGGCGACCAGTAGGGAACGCTGTCCGCTTCGGCGGTGACGGAGAACGCGGTATGTTGCGCGATATTTTGTACGGTGAATGTCGCTCCCGCTTTGTACAACACGCTATTCCCATCCGGCGACCAGGCAAATTGATTGCACGCGCAGGTTGCTATGACCCGCGCCTGGCCGTTCGTTGCGCTTACAATAAGCTGGACTGTGGGGGGGATGCTGGCGGAAGCTGCGTTCTGCATGGCAAACAGGATCGCCGGATTGTTGTGCGCGGGCTGCCACAGAAAACGCTCAAGCGCGGCGGGCAATGGATGGCCCGCTGGTTCAGGCTGGATGAAATAGCGCAGGTTGCTGCCGTCCAGCTTTGTGCTAAATACTCCCTGCTGCGAATTTCCTATAGCCAAAATACTATCAGGTGAAAAAGAGGGAATGGCCGACGAAGCAGGCAGCGCCTTCCGCGCAATCCCGGCTATTTGATCGCTTTGTGCTACCCACCATTGTACAGTAGAGGGTGTGCGCATTACGCCCATGCTGGCTTCGCGATAGAGCAGGCGCGTGCTGTTTCTATTCCACCACGCATTGCTAAAGGCGATGCCTGGATTGGAAAATTCGATGGGAATAGCCGATCCGCCGTCAATGCCAATGGTATTGAGCGCACTGGGCGCGTCTTCGGCCAATCCCGTCACAGGATCGTTGCGCACCTGCTTTCCGGCTGGCGTCGCGGCAAATTTTGCATCGAGCGTGCGATAGAAAAAAATCTCGTGCGACGGCGACCATGCATAACCCAGCACCGGCGTGTTATCGTTTTCTACCTCAAAGGCGTTCGCGCCGTCAGGATCAATCGTCCACAGGTGGCCGCCGCGCACAAATGCGATCTCGTTACCGCCCAGGTTTCCTGGGCTGCATCCTACCACTAGCCAGCCGAGCAGGATGAGTAAGTAAAATATGCCTGCGCGCTTTTGTCTCATGCGTGCAGTATAGCGAGTTGCCCACAAGGCGTCAAGGCTATGATATAATGACGAAACAAACCGTGAAACATGGGAGAAATGTTGATGATGCCGTCAGAACAACCGCTAAACATTCTTATCCTCGCCGCCGAAATCGTACCATTCGCGAAAGTTGGTGGATTGGCCGACGTAGTTGGCGCTTTACCACAATCTCTCAAGGCGTTGGGTCACGACGTGCGCCTGGTGATGCCGCGCTATGGACAGATCGATCCTGACCGCTTTGGCCTCACCATGCTTATCGACTCGCTCGATGTCAAGATGGGCGAATTTTCGGTGCAGGTCAGTATCCGTCAAGCCACTATCGGCGACGGTATTCCCGTCTATATGATTGATGCCCCGCGCTACTTTGAACGCGAGAATATCTACGGCTATACCGATGATGGCGAGCGTTTTATCCTCTTCTGCCGCGCCGCGTTAGAAGCGGTGCGCGCGCTTGATTGGTCGCCCGACATCATTCATTGCCACGATTGGCATACCGGCTTTGTACCCAACTGGATGCATATTAACTACCGCGAAGACCCATTTTTCGCACATACCGCGACGGTTTATACGATTCATAACCTCGCCTACCAGGGCATTTTCGGCTATCGCATCCTCGAAGTAGCGGGCGTGGCTGCCCAGGGCTTTCTCTACCCGCATATCGTCGAGCTAGCCAACGTTGTCGATATCATGGCGCGCGGCATTCTCTTTGCCGATGCCATCACCACTGTGAGCGAACGCTACGCGCAAGAAATCTTGACTCCCACCTTTGGCGAGCGTCTCGATCATCTCTTGCGCTCGCGCCGTGACCGGCTTTTCGGTATCCTCAACGGCATCAATTTTGACGAGATGAACCCGGCGACCGATCACTTCATTCAGGCCAATTTCGATGCCCAAACGCTGGAGCAGCGCGAGGTGAACAAGCTTTCCCTACAGGAACAGGCCCACTTGCCGCAGCTTCCTGATGTTCCCATGCTGGCGATGATCTCGCGCCTTGCCGACCAGAAAGGCTTCGATCTGCTGGCGCAAATTTTCCAGCCGCTGCTGGCGCAGGGCATTCAGTTTGTCGTGCTGGGCATCGGCGATCAACACTATCATGAGATGTTCCAGAACCTGGCGGCGCGCTATCCAGAGCAGGTCGCCATCTTTCTGACGTTCAATACCGAGCTGGCCCAGCGCATTTATGCCGGCAGCGACATGTTCCTCATGCCCTCGCGCTTTGAGCCGTGCGGCCTCGGCCAACTCATCGCCATGCGCTATGGCAGCGTACCCATTGTGCGCGCCGTCGGCGGGCTGGCCGACACGGTACAGGAGTATGATCCGCGCACCGGCGCGGGCAACGGCTTCTCGTTCGCGAACTACGATCCATGGGAACTTTTTGCCGCTATTGTGCGCGCCCTGGAACTCTATCGCTTCAAAGATATCTGGCGCACGCTGCAACAGCGCGGCATGGCCGCCGACCACTCGTGGACGGCATCCGCGCGTCGCTACGTTGAAGTATACCGCAACGCTCTGGAATTTCACGACAATGGCAAATGAGCGTGTCGCCTACCTGGACTGTCATTCCGGCATCAGTGGCGACATGTTCCTCGGCGCAGCCCTGGACGCCGGACTCTCGCTGGAGGCGCTGCGAGCCGCGCTGGCAACCTTGCCGCTCGCGGGCTATGACCTCGCGCGCGAAGATTTCACCGACAAGGGCATTCGTGGTACGCGGCTGCGGGTAACACTGGCCGCACAGGAGCAGCCCCCGCGCCATTTCTCGGAGATCACCGTGCTGATCACCGCCGCGAGTTTGCCGGAGCGAGTGAAGGCAACGTCCATCAACATCTTTCGCTGCCTGGCAGAGGCCGAAGCGGTCGTGCATGGCACAACCGTCGAAGCGGTGCATTTTCACGAAGTTGGTGCGGTCGATGCTATTGTTGATATCGTCGGCGCGGCCATCGCCGTCAACGAACTCGGCCTTGCTCAACTCTATGCCTCGCCGCTGCCGCTGAGCAGTGGGCATGTGCAGTCCGCCCATGGACTGCTGCCCGTTCCCGCGCCCGCCGTGCTGGAGATGCTGCGCCGCGTGCAGGCTCCCTGGCGGCCCTGTCCTGTCGAGGGTGAGATGGTGACGCCGACGGGCGCGGCCATCCTTGCCACACTCGCCCGCTTTGAGACGCCGCCCATCGCTATCGAGCACGTGGGCTATGGTTTCGGGCAGAAGCGCTTCCCCTGGCCCAACTGCCTGCGTCTTTGCCTCGGCCACGTTCCGGGCGTCATGGCGGTTGGCGACGATCAAGCCGATAGCGATTGGATCACCGTGATTGAGACAAACATCGACAACACCACGGGCGAAATCCTGGGCAACCTGATGGATCGCCTGCTGGCTTCCGGCGCGCTTGACGTTAGCTATACGCCGCTCCAGATGAAGAAAAATCGCCCGGCGACGCTGATCACGGTGCTGTGCGAGCCGAAAAAAGCCGAGGCGCTGGCGCTGCTGCTGTTGCGCGAGACGGCCACGCTGGGTGTGCGTCTGCAACAGATGCAACGGCTTAAAGCGCAGCGTTCGCAACAAACCATCGCTACCCCTATCGGCCCACTGCTGGTAAAAGTCAAACGCCTGGGAACGCGCGTAATCAGCGCCGCGCCGGAGTATGAGGACTGCCTGCGTCTCTCTCAGGAACGCCATATGCCGCTTTCCGACGTCTATGATCTTGCACAGCAAACCATCGCAGCGACTATAATAGGTAATACAGATCTGTAAATTCTGGAAAGGATTACTCAGACAATGGATTTCAAAGACTGGCGCAAAACAACCGACAAGCCGGAAGAAGAGGGCCGCCAGCGCGCCGTGCCGGGAAAGTATAGCGGCAGGCGCTTTGAGGACTTTGTCGGCCAGCAGATACGCGAGGCGATGGAACGCGGCGAATTCGATAACTTGCCTGGCGCGGGCAAGCCCCTGCGGCTCGACGAGGATGTCTATGCCGGAGACAGGGCGTTGGC
>DATLSW010000280.1:0-4002 GCA_035533955.1 Ktedonobacteraceae bacterium
ACCACGAAGCTGGCCGCGCTGCGCCAGCAGATCAACGACTACGCGGCGCGCGACCCCTCGCCCGTCAAGGTCAGCTTCAACGACCTGATCGTCAAGGCCGCCGCGCTGGCCCTGGTGCGCATACCGCAGGTCAACGTCTCCTTCGCCGAGGATAAAATCCTCCAGAAGAAGCAGGTCAATATCGGCATCGCTGTCGCCTTAGAGCAAGGCTTGATCGTCCCGGTGCTGCATGACGCCGACAAACGCGGCCTGCTCGACATCGCGCGCGAGTCGCGCCGCCTGGCCGAGGCCGCCCGCGAGAACAAACTGCGTTCCGAAGACTTCAGCGGCGGCACCTTCACCGTCAGCAACCTGGGCATGTTCGACGTGGAGAGTTTCACCGCCGTCATCAACCCGCCGGAGTCGGCCATCCTCGCCGTCGGCTCGATCACGCCCACGCCCGTCGTCGTCGATGGGCAAATCGTCGTGCGCGACCGCGTGAAAGTGACGCTCTCGTCCGATCACCGCGCCCTCGATGGGGCCATTGCCGCCCGCTTCCTGCAAGAAATCAAAAAGTTATTGGAAGAGCCCTTTGGGCTGTTATTGTAAATTTGTGTCAGGGTAGGGGCAATCCCTCGCGGTTGCCCTGAAATATACAAATTATGATGAATCGGGGAGAACCTTTCATGTCCACTCACACCATCAACGGCGTCACCCTGACGCTGGTGCAGGGCGACATTACAAAGATAGCGGCAGATGCCATCGTCAACGCCGCTAATTCCGGTCTGGCTGGCGGCGGCGGCGTTGACGGCGCGATTCACCGCGCTGGTGGGCCAACTATCATGGCGGAATGTCGCAAGATCGGCGGCTGCCCTACCGGCAGCGCGGTTGCCACGACAGCAGGAGACCTGCCGGCAAAGTACGTCTTTCACGCCGTCGGGCCGATCTATCGCGGCAGCCCGGAAGACGCGCGCCTGCTTGCCAGCGCCTATCGCACTTGCCTTGAGTTGGCAGAGCAGCATCACATCGCCAGCATCGCCTTCCCTTCGCTCAGCACGGGCGCCTATAGCTACCCACTTCACGAGGCCGCGTCCATCGCCCTGAGTACGATCATCGATCACATCAAACAGCCGACCAGCCTCAATCAGGTAACGATGGCGCTCTTCGGCGACCGAGCCTACCGGGCCTTCGAGCAGGCGCTGGAAAAATTGGTGAAAGAATGAAAGATATAAGGGCAATTGTATCTCCAGGGCGACCGCAAGGGTCGCCCAAATAATGGGCGCGCTGGCGCTGCTGACGTTGTATTGGGCGGCGCGCTCATTCCGCGGCGCGCTGGCATAACCGTAGTTCTCTACACATATGTTTCACCTCGCATGCACACAGGACTCGGTTTTCCTGCACTCAGGCAGAAGTCTGGCAGAAACGCGCATGGTATGCTGTTCAATAACCAAACTATCAGGGAGGAACGGTATGCTTTCGCGTTTCCGTCCATGGCAGAAGAGACTGGCGAGGATTTTTTTGATATTGCTGACCATTTTCGTGATCGGCATCATCTCCGGTGTTGCCTACATCGAGATTCGACGCCATCAAACGCTTGTGTTACCCGCGCCGACTGGCCCTTACACTGTTGGGAGGATGGAGTACGATTGGACCGACCAGTCACGAACTGATCCCCTCGCGTCACGCGCAGGCATGAAAAGGGAGCTTGTCGTCTGGGTCTGGTATCCCGCTGAGCGCGTGTCCGGAGTGCAACCCGCGCCCTATCTTCCGTCGAAATGGGGGCAGTTGATCGATCAGCAACGTGGCTTCCTCGGACAGCAGCTTATCCAGAGCAACGCACTCATTCAAACCCACAGCTTCGAGAATGCCCCACTTGCCCGCGCTGCGGCACGTTATCCCGTCCTCATCTTCGAGCCAGGGCTGGGCAACATCCCGACGCAGTACACCACGCTGCTCGAGGATCTCGCGAGCCACGGCTACATCATCTTTGCCATCAATCCAACCTATAGTTCCGATGTGGTGGTCTTTCCCGATGGCCGTGTGGCTGAAGCGACACCCACCGGAAAGCTCGACACGAAAGGGAATGTTCAGGCGGCGGCCGATCAGCTCGTGGAAGTCTGGTCCCAGGACGTGATCTTCGTCATGAACCAGCTTGATCGGCTGAATACGACCCCAGGGAATCCGTTCAGCGCGCGCCTCGACCTCGCGCGACTCGGCGTCTTCGGGCATTCCTTTGGCGGCGCGACAGCAGCACAGGTTTGTCATATGGATGCGCGCTGCAAGGCCGGTATAGACATCGATGGTGATCTGGCTGGCGATGTGGTGCAGACGGGTCTCACCAAACCATTCATGGTCATCCAGCACGACATGGGCTCCTGCTCCGATTCCGGTTGCCGTACTTTCCAGCACGAGATTCAGGCTATCTTGCGCACGGTGCCGCCCGGCGAGAGCTATCACATCAGCATCAAAGACACGGAACACTTCAATTTCTCGGATTACGCCGTCCATCCCGTGCCGCTGGCTCTGCGCTTGCTGGGTCTGCTGGGTTCTATCGACGGTGCGCGCGGCTTGCAGATCACCCGCGCCTACGTGCGCGCCTTCTTCGATACCTATCTCAACAAGACGCCTTCTCCTCTGTTGCAGAACCCATCGAGCGCCTACCCGGAGGTGCAATTCTATACCCCTTGAGAGAGGAAGCTAGAGAAAGCAGTCCAGAGAAACTTGTGAAGTTCGCCGCCGTCGCGTCGTATAATCTCCAGTGTAATCGACGTCATACAATGTGCGTTATGGAGAATACCATGCTCTTGCCCGGAGCCACCAAAGCAGAAAAGACGCGCGCTCAGCATGACCTGCTTGCCCATGCCCTGGCCTGTATCGAACGCTGCCAGGGCTATGTGCCGCTGCTTGAGCGCGAGCGCGAGATATTATTGGCCGCGCTGGCGCTGGCATGGCGGCGCGAACAGTACCAGCACGTCATATCCCTCGTCTCCGGGCTGGCGTACCTGGCCGGTCGTCTTGATGACCACGGGCAGGGCCAACGCATCCTGCTCCAGGGCATCCACGCCTGCCGCGAGACGCGCGACGAATACTACCTGGCGCTATTCCTGAATCGCCTGAGCGGTCTGCTTCACGCTCAAGGAGCATATACACGCGCCCGGCAACTATGGGATGAGAGCCTCTCCAGCGCTCATCTGTTGGGCCGCTCCGCTTGTCTGTGGGAGCCTCTGGCTTCCTTTGCCTACATGATCGATATTCCCTCCGCCTATGAGACAGTGCAGCATTTCGCGCAAACGCTGCTCAGCAGCCCCCAGAGCGACGAGCCTGCGACAGCGACCATCGCTCTTTTTACGCGAGGATTTTGCCAACATCTGGCAGGGAATGATGAGAAAGCCATTGATGACTTTAGCGCGTGTCTGCGTCTTCTCGCTAGCTATACCACGCCATCTCTCTACAAACATTTCTTTGAAATAGAGGTGCAAGCTGAACTGGCGCGCGCGCAGGGCGACTTTCCCAACGCCCGCGCCTATACCCAGGCCGCCCTCTCACTTTCGGAAACCTTGTGCGATCCCTATATCACCGCCGTGCTGCTGTGGGATGAAGCCATGTTTGCGAACCGGCAGGGCATTCTCAGCGACGTCTATCCGCTGGTTTCACACCTGGTTGCGCTATCCAGGTATATTAAGGCTCCGCACGTTTTTAAGTGGTGTTCGTGCTTAATTCAGCAGTTGCCACACGACCAGCAAAGCGAATTCGCGCTTACCCTGGCGCGGAACTTCAACGTTGCCGAAAGATCGCTGCCATCACCACACCATCTTCAGAGCAGCCCTCACGCTGAACTGTTAAGTCAGCGCGAACTTGAGGTGTTGCGCTTCGTTGCCAACGGCTATTCCAATCAAGAGATCGCCGCGCAACTCGTAATCACCGTCGGCACAGTAAAGAAGCACCTCGAACACATCTCCAACAAACTCGATGCGCAGAGCCGCACCCACGCCGTCGCCAGAGCAAGAGAATCAGGGATGTTGT